>RFNL01000321.1 GCA_009927195.1 Betaproteobacteria bacterium
CGAGCAAGCGTTGCAGCAGTTGCTCGCGCACGGCCACGATGCCCCGGTAGTGGCGCAATACCTCGATGTAGCCACGCACCGCCAAGCGTTCATGGGGCCACCAGGCTTGAAAGCCCTGTTCGGCCATGCGCGGACCTCCGATGCCATGGGCCGGGGCATCAGGCCACCGCTGATGCAAAGCCTGCAGCAAAAGTCCAGCCAACATATCGCCTGATGCTTCACCCGCAACCATGGCAAAGCTGGGGCTGACAGGGTTCATGGTGAGTTCAAGGAAAGCGGGTGCAAGTTCAGCGCACGATGCCACGTTGGGGCGACGCATGGCGCAAAAATGAAGCCATTAAATCGACATCTGACTGAGACTGGTCATTGCCCAAAGCCTCAATCGCTTGGATGGCCTCCTCCAGTGTCAAGTCGCTGCGGTACAAAGCCTTGTGCATGGATTTAACAGCGGCCATGCGCTCTGCGCTGAAACCGCGCCGGCGCAAACCTTCAAAATTCATGGAACGAGCTTGTGCGGGCTGGCCCTGGCACATCACAAATGGCGGCAAGTCGGCAAACAAGAGTGAATTCATGGCGGTGAAACTGTGTGCGCCCAATCGCACAAACTGATGCACCACGGTGAAACCACCCAGTATCACCCAGTCGCCGACTTGCACATGTCCTGCCAACTGGGTGTTGTTGGCAAATATGGTTTGATCACCGACTTGGCAATCGTGGGCCAAATGGACGTAAGCCATGATCCAGTTGTCGTTGCCCAAACGGGTCACCCCGCCCCCGCCAGGCGAGCCCAGGTTAAAGGTGCAAAACTCGCGAATGGTATTGCCATTGCCAATGATCAACTCACAGGGTTCACCTTTGTATTTTTTATCCTGCGGCACTGCGCCCAATGAGTTGAACTGAAACACCCGGTTATCTCGACCCAAGGTGGTGTGGCCCTCGATCACACAATGGGAAGCCACCGTGGTTCCAGCATCGATGCGCACGTGGGGACCAATCACCGAATAAGGGCCTACCTGCACCGAACTGTCGAGTTCAGCCCCCGGGTCTACCAGCGCCGTTGGATGAATCAAAGGGGTTGATGACACGTGATCCGGCCCACTTCAGGCAATGTTGCGCATGGTGCACATCAAACTCGCTTCGGTCGCCATTTCAACCCCGACACTGGCACAGGCATTGAATTTGAAAATACCCGCCTTCATCCTATCGAGCGCCACATCCAGAATGAGTTGGTCGCCTGGCTCAACAGGGCGCTTAAAGCGTGCCCTGTCAATGCCAGCAAAGTAATAAACCGTTTTGTCATCTGGCGTGACATCTAGCATGTCAAAAGCCAACAACGCAGCTGCCTGGGCCAGGGCCTCCAGCATGAGCACACCAGGCATCACGGGACGATGGGGGAAATGCCCCAGAAAATAAGGCTCGTTGATGGAAACATTTTTCAAGGCCTTGATGCGTTTGCCCTTTTCAATCTCAAGCACCCGGTCCACCAGCAAAATGGGGTAGCGGTGTGGCAGCTGTTTGAGTATTTGATGAATATCCATGGCATGACTCAGTGGGTGGATGAGGGGCGCTGCTCCAGGGCCCTGATGCGATCTCGCAGGCGGTAAAGTTGCCGCAAAGAAGCGGCATTTTTTTCCCAATCCGCATTGTCATCGATGGGGAAAAACCCACTGTAATGACCTGCTTGGTGAATGGATCGGGTGACCACGCTGGCCGCAGAAATGTGCACATGGTCGGCCAAGGTCAAGTGACCCAACACGATGGCACCCCCACCCAGGTGCAGTGCGCGCCAATGTGTGCACTGCCCGCGATGCCCACACAACCGGCCAAGGCACTGTGATCGCCAATTTGTACGTTGTGACCAATTTGAACCAAGTTATCAATCTTCACCCCGTTGCCAATGACGGTGTCGTCGAGTGCGCCACGGTCGATGCAACTATTGGCGCCGATTTCCACATCATCGCCCAAACGCACCACGCCCAGTTGTTCGATCTTGACCCAATTCCCGTGATGTGGCGCAAACCCAAAACCATCAGCGCCGAGCACCACACCCGGGTGCAAAATACATCGCTGTCCCACCACACAGCCATGTCCCACCTGAACACGGGCATGCAATCGGGCATGGGCACCCACCGAGGCACCCGACTCGACCACACACAAAGGACCAATCTGGGCGCTTGGGTCAACGGTGGCATCCGGTTCAATCACTGCGGTTGGGTGAATCCGAGGCCCATCGGGCAAAGGGTGGTGTGTGCGCCAAAGCTGGGTCAGCCGCGCAAAGTAGTGATAAGGGTCTGCGGTGACAATGCATGCGCCCCGCTCTTGGGCGACAGCGGCCATGTCAGGGGATACCACCACACATCCGGCCAAGGTATGGGCCAACTGCGATTGGTATGAGGGATGGCTTAAAAAGCCCAACTCACTGGCCAAAGCGCTGGCCAAGGGTGCCAAGCGGGTGATCCAAATTTGAGGGTCCCCATGAAGTTCACCCCCCAAGGCCTCGGTGATCTGACCCAAATAAAGACCCACACCAACCTGCTGGCAGGTTTTACTTGGCCGAGTTGATGGCTTTGATCACCTTTTCGGTGATGTCGTGCTTAGGGTTGATGTAAACCGCTTCTTGCACCACCAAATCGTATTTTTCAGACTCGGCCACCTGGCGAACCACGCGGTTGGCGCGCTCAAGCACCAGTTGAAACTCTTCGTTTTTGCGGGCGTTCAAATCCTCTTGGAATTCGCGGCGCTTGCGCTGGAAATCGCGGTCTTGCTCGCTCAATTGGCGTTGGCGGGCAACACGCTGAGTTTCAGACAAGGTAGGGGCATCGCGCTCGAGCTTTTCCGAGTTGCTCTTGAGGGAATTGCCCATGTCCACCAACTCTTTCTCGCGCCGCGAAAACTCTTGTTCAAGCTTGGTCTGAGCGGCTTTGGCTGTATTGGCCTCACGAAAAATTCTGTCGGTGCTGATAAAACCGATTCGAAATTCTTGCGCATGCGCGCATGCCAAAGCACCCAAGGCCATGGTCAATGAACAAAAAAGAGTTCGCATGGTGTTCATCAAAAAGATGTCCCGATTTGAAATTGCAATTTTTGGATTCTATCGCCCCTGAACTTGGTGATCGGTTCTGCAATCGCAAACCGCAAAGGTCCCACAGGGCTGACCCAACTGATACCCGCTCCGACTGAAGTGCGCAGCAAAGCGGCATCAAAATTGTCGTTGACGCCGTAGACATTACCGGCATCAAAGAAACCAAACAAACGCAAGGTTTGGTCGTTGCCAACACCGGGGAAAGGAACGAAAAACTCCGAGCTGAGAACCAGTTTTTTGGCGCCACCGACAACCAAACCGGTGGTATCTCGCGGGCCCAGCGAACCTTGCTCGAAACCACGAACCGAGCCCAGACCACCCGCATAGAAATTTTTATAAATGGGTAAATCATAGTCTTGAAGACCTTGGGCCACACCGACCTCGCCATTCAGGCCCAAGGTGTAGCGCTTGGTCAGGTTGAAGTACTGTTGATATTGAACATTCGATTTGGTGTAGCGTGTGTCAGCCGCCACGCCCAATTCGGTGTTGGCGCGCATCAAACGACCTTTGGTTGGCGCAATTGCACTGTCTCGACCGTCACGTGCCCAACCCACAGTCAGCGGCACTGATGTGCATGTGCGGTCGTAAGAACAAGAGCCAATCAATGAAGCCGGCATGTTCGACCCAGGCTTGGTGATGGTTTGCTCAGCGGCAAGGCCCACAAAAATGCGGTCCAGTTCGGTCATGGGAATGCCAAATATCAATCCGGCATTGGTGCTTTCGGTCTGGTAATTTCCAGCTTGATCAATATAGGGCTTGATGGCGCGGTGCGACAGGGAAAATGTTCTGGAAATCCCATCTTCTGTGAAATAGGGATTGGTAGTGGCCACCGAAATCACCTTGTTGTATTCGCTGGTGCTCAGTTGTATGCCCAAAAAATTACCACTGCCGAAAATATTGTCTTGTTGCACACCGAACGTCAAAACCAATTTTTCAGCGCTGGAAAATCCTGCCCCCAATTGCAGCGAACCCAAAGGTTTTTCTTCCACTTTGACCAACAGGTCCACTTGATCAAAACTATCCGACACCTCTTGGGTTTCGATGTTCACATCTTTGAAATAGCCCAGTCGCTTTAAACGATCGCGAGAGAGTTTGATCCGCTCGCCGTCGTACCAGGCAGACTCCAATTGGCGAAATTCACGGCGAATGATTTCATCGCGAGTCCGGCTATTGCCCGTGAGATTGATTTTGCGCACGTAAGCGCGCCGCGAGGGTTCTGCCTGCAAAACCAAAGCCACACGGTTATTGGCTCGGTCGATTTCGTTGATTGCTTCCACCCGCGCAAATGCGAATCCAAAGTTACCGAAATACTCGGTAAACGCAGCGGTGGTTTTGGCCACGTCTTCTGCGTTGTATGTTTGACCCACTTTGATGCCGATCATGGTCTTGAACTCATCATCCTTGCCCAGGTAATAACCTTGCAGTCGCACCGAAGAAACCACAAACATTTCACCTTCGAAAATATTGATGGTGATGCTCAAGTCCTGTTTGTTGGGCGAAATGGACACCTGGGTCGACTCAATCCGAAAGTCCAAGTAACCGCGGGCCAGGTAAAAAGAGCGCAAGGTTTCCAAGTCGGCATTGAGTTTGGGCCGCGAATATCGGTCCGACTTGGTGTACCAACTCATCCAATTGCCTGAATTCAAATCCATCAAGTCTTCCAAGGTGGAAGCTTTAAACGCCTTGTTACCGACAATTTGAATTTTTTTGATTTTGGCGATATCGCCTTCTGTCACGTTGAAGGTCAGATTGACACGGTTGCGCTCCACCGGGGTGATGGTGGTAACCACTTCGACACCATACAAACTGCGGTTCACATATTGGCGCTTGATGTCTTGTTCGGCCAAATCAGCCAATGAACGATCAAAGGGCCGTCCATCGGACAAGCCGATCTCTTTCAACGCTTTGCGCAAAGCGTCCTTATCAAACTCTTTGGTTCCAACAAAGTCAATGCTGGCAATAATAGGGCGCTCTTCGAGCAGAACCACCACCACATCGTCTTTGACCTCGATGCGGATGTCTTTGAACAATCCCAATCCAAACAGGGCACGAATGGCAGCCGTGCCCTTTTCATCGGTGTAGGTCTCACCCACCCTGAATGGCAAGGTAGCAAACACCGTACCCGGTTCAACCCGCTGCAAACCTTCTATGCGAATGTCTCGGGCGGTGAATGGAGAGACCGCCCAGGCCAAGCTTGCAGCCAACGACCAGCACACGCAAAAAAAAGTAAAGCGGAAAACGGCACGGAGGTTCAAAGCATTCATGTTGTGATTGGGTTTGGAACTTGCACCTTGTGCCATTCATCAAAAGAGCCAGCGAGCCACATCGTTGAAAAGGGCCACAGACATCAAAGAAAGCACCGCTGCCACACCCACTTTTTGCAGTCCAGCCATCCAAACTGGCGCAGGGGGTGCCCCGGTCAATGCCTCCCAAAGATAACACATCAGGTGGCCCCCATCCAAGACGGGTATGGGCAATAAATTGAGCACCGCCAATCCCACGCTGACAAAAGCCAAGAATGCCAAAAAAGCCGTCAAACCGCGTTCAGCCGATTGTCCAGCTTGCTCCGCCATGGTCACTGGCCCTGACAAATTTGACCAAGAGGCCTGACCCACCATCATGCGCGCGAAAATTTGCAAGGTCATGCTGGAGAGTTCCCAGCACCGACGCGCCGCAACTTGTGCACCATCCCAGGGCCCATAGCGAACCACCGATTGAGCCGCTGGCTCTCCCAAGCGAATGCCCACCCGACCTACCCATGCCCCTGATGCCAATACTCGCTCGGGCTTGATTTCGATCAGCAAGGCGTTATCGCCTCGGCGCTGGATTTCCCAAATTTGCGCATGGGGAGGATCTTTTTGACCCGCTTGTTGGATGAACATGCGCAATTGGCTGGCATCGGCTGGGGATTTACCGTCGACACGGAGTACGCGGTCTCCCCGTTTGATGCCAGCCATTTGCGCCACGCTGGCGGGGCTGACTTCGGTAACCACTGGGGCGGACCAAGCACCTTGAAGACCCACACTGTGCAGCCATTGGGGGTGGCTGGTGTCGGCAGCAGCCTGGGTCAAATCCAATTGCAACTGCCTTTCTCTACCACTGTCTCTTGACTGCACCACCAAGTCCAACACAGCACCTGCGTTTTGCATCAATGCCCAATGAAAATCCGGCAAAGAGCGTATCTCTTGGGTTGAGCCATTTTCAGGGGTCAAACTGAGAACCATGTCGCCACTTTGCAAACCTGCACGATCCGCCAAGGATAAGGGCAAGGGTTGGGCCAATATCGGCTGAGGCAACGACACGCCCCACATGTTCAAGCCATACAACAACGCAAATGCAAGCAACAAATTCGCCAATGGCCCAGCCGCCACGATGGCACTGCGTTGCCACAAGGGCTTGCGATTGAAGGCAAACATTCTTTCATGCGCCGGGACAGCGCCCTCGGTTTCATCGAGCATGCGCACAAAGCCGCCCAAAGGCATCCAGCCAAGCACAAATTCGGTGTCTTGGTTCGCCCGAGGCTGGCTAGAACGCCAGCGCCAAATGGGTCTGCCAAAGCCGATGGAAAATTGCAAAACTTTCACATTGCATGCCACAGCCATGCGGTAATGCCCGTATTCATGAACGGTGATCAATACCACCAGCGCACCCAAAAAAGAAATCAGTGCCATGGGTATTGCCTCAAACGCTCCATCGCTGGCACACTCCCAAGGCCGTGCGCCTGGCTTGCTGATCAATGAACAAGACATCTTCCAATGAATGTGGCGCGGGAGGCATGTAGGCGGCCAGGGTTTCTACATTCAAGTGGTGAATTTGATCAAATCGGATGCGGCCGTTGAGAAAAGCTTCAACGCCCACTTCATTGGCCGCATTGAGCACCGCTGTGGATCCTGGCGAGGCGCGTAAAACCTGCCACGACAACCACAGGCCCGGAAACCTCTCAGGATGCCCAAAGCTGTCAATGGCTTCAAACGTCATGGCCGACAATGTTTTAAAGTCCAAGGCCTGTGCCCCTGACGCGATGCGTGCTGGCCAACCCAATCCGTAGGCAATGGGGACTCGCATGTCTGGGGTTCCCAATTGGGCCACCACCGAGGTGTCTCTGTATTGCACCATTGAATGGATGACGCTCTGGGGATGAATCACCACCTCTATGCGCTCGGGGGGCAAGCCAAACAAATAATGTGCCTCGATCACTTCCAAGGCTTTGTTCATCATGGTGGCCGAATCAACCGAAATTTTTCGACCCATTTGCCAGTTGGGATGGGCGCAGGCCTCTTGGGAGGTCACGGAGGATAAGTGCGCTACGGGGCGCTCGCGAAATGGTCCGCCGGAAGAGGTGAGGATGATTTTCTCAACCCGATCGTCCCAGCAATGGGCATCTTCGGGCAAAGATTGAAAAATGGCCGAATGTTCGCTGTCAATGGGCAGCATGGTGGCCCCCCCGGTCCGCACCGCTGACAAAAACACATCTGCACCCACCACCAATGCCTCTTTGTTGGCCAGCAACAAACGTTTTCCGGCAAGGGCCGCCGCCAAACACGACGACAAACCTGCAGCCCCCACAATGGAAGCCATCACTGTGGTGACTTCGCTGTCACTGGCCACCTGGTCAAGAGCCGCGGGCCCTTCCAATACTTCAACCGCCAAACCCAATGCACGTGTTTTTTCACGCAATTGCTGCGCATGCAGGGGGCTGCTCATGACCGCATAGCGCGGTGAAAAGCGCTGGCACTGGGACAGCAAAGCATCGACTTGCACAGCAGCGGTCAAAGCAAAAACAGAAAACCGATCTGGATGCCGGGCCACCACATCCAAAGTGCTGACACCGATCGAACCTGTGGACCCCAAGATGCTGATGCTTTGCTTCATGGGTTGATCACACCTGCACCAATAGCAGGGCCAGAGGCAATGTGGGCAGCAATGCATCGATGCGATCCAACACCCCACCGTGACCCGGCAAAAGCGAACTGCTGTCCTTGAAACCCGCACTTCGCTTGACCAGCGACTCGATCAAATCACCCACCACGCTCATGCCCACCAACAGCGCAACTCCAAATACCAGCCAAGCCATGGATTGCTGACGCAATAAGCTGAACACACTCAAACCCTGTCCCGATTGCTGCTCATCCCAGACCAGCCAAGCCACTGATACCAGGCACACACCCACAAAACCGCTGAAAACGCCCTCCCAGCTCTTGCCAGGGCTGATGTTGGCAGCGAGTTTTCTGCGGCCAAAAGCTCGACCACCAAAATATGCAGCCACATCAGCCACCCACACCAACGCCAATACCGATAACAGGTAATTCACACCCATGTGCTTGGACTGACAGATGGCCAACCAAGTCAACCACAAAGCCACAATACCGCCCATCCATCTGACAGATGGGGGCCACGCTGCCCATCCTTGAACACTGCGGCGCAGCATCCAGACCCCACCCAGAACCCAGACCACACCGGCCACCCACCATAAATCCAGCGGTGCCTGTACCGCCCATCCCAGCAACCAACTGAAGGCACACAAACCCATGCACACAGCGGTCAAGCCCAGTGCAGGCAACATGTTCAAACCGTTGAGTCGACCCCACTCCCAACTGGCAGCGGACATGATCACCAATGCCAGCCAGGCCAAAGGTTGGGGGGAAACGGCAAACAGGGCCGGTAACAGCAAAGCCAACAAAACCAAGGCGGTGATGATGCGCTGCTTGAGCATGTCGATTGCCGCCTCAGACGGACATGATGTCTTGCTCTTTGGCGGCAATCAATTTGTCCACATCAGCGATGTGTTTATCGGTGATTTTTTGAACCTCTGCCTCTGAACGCTTTTGATCATCCTCTGAGGCCAACTTGTCTTTGACCAATTTTTTCACCGCGTCATTGGCATCGCGCCGCAAATTGCGAATCGCTACTTTGGCGTTTTCCCCTTCGCTGCGCACCACCTTGGTCAACTCCTTGCGCCGCTCTTCTGTCATGGGCGGCATGGGTACACGGATCAAGTCGCCCATGGCGGCAGGATTAAGGCCCAAATCACTGTCACGGATGGCCTTTTCAATTTTGGCCCCCATGCCTTTTTCCCAGGGCTGGACACTGATGGTTCGGGCATCCAGCAAACTGACATTGGCCACCTGTGTAATGGGCGTGAGATTGCCGTAGTAATCGACTTGAACGGAATCGAGCAAACCCGGATTGGCACGCCCAGTGCGAATTTTGGTCAAGCTGTTGCCAAAGGACTGGATCGACTGATCCATTTTGCTTTCCATGGATTTTTTGATGTCAGCGATACTCATGCTGTGATCTCCGGGACAAAATGTTCAAGCATGCACCAAGGTACCTTCATCCTCGCCCATGATCACCCGCTTGAGAGAACCATTTTTAACGATGGAAAAGACCTTGATGGGTAATTTTTGATCTCGACACAGTGCAAAAGCAGTGGCATCCATGATGCCCAGGTTGCGCCCGATGGCTTCATCAAAACTGATGGAGCTGTATCGGGTGGCTTGGGGATCCACTTTGGGGTCTGCGGTATAGACCCCATCCACCTTGGTGGCTTTGATCACTATCTCGGCCCCTATTTCGGCGCCACGCAAGGCCGCGGCCGTGTCGGTGGTGAAAAAGGGGTTGCCCGTGCCAGCGGCAAAGATCACGACTTTTCCCTCCTCCAGGTATTGCAGCGCTTTGGGTCGGACATAAGGCTCCACCACCTGCTCAATGCCAATCGCCGACATCACCCGGGCCGTCAAACCGGCCTTTTCCATGGTGTCTGCCAAAGCCAAGGCATTCATCACTGTGGCCAGCATGCCCATGTAATCTGCTGTAGCGCGGTCCATGCCGACTGAACCACCGGCCACACCGCGGAAGATATTGCCCCCGCCAATGACCACGGCCATTTGAACGCCCAAGCGAGTGACCTCAGCAACCTCCTCCACGATGCGCACGATGGTGCCGCGGTTGATGCCAAAAGCATCGTCCCCCATCAACGCCTCCCCTGACAGCTTGAGCAATATGCGCTGATGGGCGGGCTTGGGCGATGACATGAGGAGGTTCCTTGTAGATGCAACAAAGTGTACTGGCAGTCACTGCAACCAAAGCTGACTGCAGGCGCAACCACACCCGGCCAGCGCCAGGTGCGATCCAGCCCTCAAGCGCTTTGCTTGGCTGCTGCGACTTGGGCGGCCACTTCGGCCGCAAAGTCGTCGACTTTTTTCTCAATGCCTTCACCCACCACATACATGGTGAATGAATGGATGGTGGTTTGTGTGGCTTTGAGCATTTGCTCAACGGTTTGCTTGTCGTTTTTGACGAAAACCTGGTTGAACAATGACACCTCTTTGAGGTATTTTTGCACCGAGCCTTCAATCATTTTGGCGGCAATGTCGGCCGGTTTGCCCGACTCTGCGGCTTTGGCCGTGGCCACAGAACGCTCCTTTTCGATCAGTTCGGCGGGTACATCCTGACTGGTCAAAGCCACAGGCTTCATCGCAGCCACGTGCATGGCAACATCTTTGGCCGCTTGCGCATCGCCGGTGTACTCGACCGCCACGCCAATCCGTGTGCCGTGCAGGTAATGCGCAAACTCGTGGCCATTGGCAAAACGCTTGAAGCGGCGCAGACTCATGTTCTCGCCAATTTTGCCAATCAACCCTTTGCGCACGTCTTCCAGGGTGGGGCCAAATCCATCTTGGCTGTAGGCCAGAGCAGCCAAGGCATTCAAATCGCTGGGATTGTGTTGAGCGATCAACTCGGCGGTGGCGCGGGCCATGGCCAAGAAGCTGTCGTTTTTGGTCACAAAGTCTGTTTCACAGTTGAGTTCCACCAAAGCGCCCACATGGCCCATTTGGTGGGTTGCAACCACGCCTTCAGCGGTCACGCGGCTGGCGGCCTTGCCGGCTTTGCTGCCCAGTTTGACCCGCAACAGTTCCTCAGCCTTGTCCATATCGCCCTCGGCTTCGGTCAATGCTTTTTTGCACTCCATCATTGGTGCATCGGTTTTGGCACGCAGTTCGGCGACCATGCTAGCTGTGATTGCGACCATCGGTATTCTCCGTAAGAAATCAAATGAAAAAACCAGGCTGTGAAAAAGGGGCTGCACGAGCCCCTTTTGGCAAACGCCTGAGATGAAATGAATCAGGCGGCGGCCTCGTCGACCTCGACAAATTCATCACTGTCTTCGCTAATGGCTTTCACAATGTCATTCACCGCATTGGCGCGACCATCCAAAATGGCATCGGCAATGCCACGGGCATACAAAATCACGGCTTTGGAGGAGTCGTCGTTGCCAGGAATAACGTAGTCAATGCCTTCAGGGGAGTGGTTGGTATCGACCACGCCGATCAAGGGAATGCCCAGTTTTTTAGCTTCTGCAATGGCAATTTTGTGAAAGCCCACATCGATCACAAAAATGGCGTCGGGCAAAGTGGTCATGTCTTGGATGCCACCAATGTCTTTTTCGAGTTTTTCCAACTCACGGGCAAACATCAGTTGTTCTTTTTTGCTCATGGCATCCAAGCCCAACTCTTGCTGGGCCTTCATGTCTTTGAGTCGCTTGATGGATGTTTTGACCGTCTTGAAATTGGTCAGCATGCCACCCAGCCAGCGCTGATCGACAAAGGGCACACCAGCCCGCTTGGCTTCTTGTGCCACGGTTTCGCGCGCTTGCCGCTTGGTGCCAACCATCAAAATGGTGCCACGGTTGGAGGCGAGTTGGCGCACAAACTGGGTGGCCTCCTGAAAAAGCGGCAGGGTTTTTTCCAGGTTGATGATGTGAATTTTGTTGCGATGTCCAAAAATAAAGGGGGACATCTTGGGGTTCCAAAAGCGGGTTTGGTGTCCAAAATGGACTCCGGCTTCCAGCATTTCGCGCATGGTGACTGACATGGTGTTGCTCCAAAGGTTGGGTCTAAAATCCAGCCCTAAATTGATCTACTGATAAAAGCTGATCAACACCTTGTGGGGGCTGGTTTGTGATTGAATCATTGGCCGCAAGCATTTATTACCCACACACCAACAAAGCCTGATGATCTTAACACACCCTGGCATCGCATCCCTGGCCATCGGTCTTTGGGCCGCCGCATGAAGGTGGCCGTGATAGGCGCGGGCATTGTGGGCGTCAGCAGTGCCTATGAGCTGGCCCGCCATGGCCATGCAGTGACGGTTTTTGAACGCCACAGCAGTGTGGGTGAAGAAACCAGTTTCGCCAACGCAGGGGTGGTGGCCCCCGGTTACGTCACGCCTTGGGCCGCCCCAGGCATGCCTTGGAAGGTATTGCGGCACTTGATGGGTCGACACGCACCGGTTCGTTTGGGTTGGCCCAGTGGGGCGGACCTGGTATGGATGGCCGATTGGCTCAAAGCCTGCCAGAGCGCCACCAGCTTGGCCAACCGTGAACGCATGCAAAGGCTGGCGTTTTACAGCCGGGAACAACTCCATGCCACAGCTGCTCGTGAACGCATTGACTATGACCGCTCTGAGGGTTATATGGTCTTGCTGCGCAGCGCCAAAGATTTGGATTTGGCCCAGCACAGCTTGCGGTTTTTGCGTGATGCGGGCGTGACCCATCAGCTGCTTGAAGCGCATCAGGCCATGGCCATTGAGCCAGCATTGAATCCAGAAACCCCGTTGCATGCCGCCATTTACCTGCCGCAAGATGAAGTGGGCAATTGCCGACAGTTTGCCCTGCTGCTCAAGCAGCAGGCTGAAGCGCTGGGCGTGCGTTTTTCCTTCAACACCACTCTTTTGCCCTTACAGCGCCAGCGACCCACCCATTTGCAAATCAAAGGGGCTTCCGCAGAGATGACGTTTGATGCCGTGCTGGTGTGTGCGGGTCTGGCCGGCCCAACCTTGCTGCAACCCTTGGGCATTCGCCTGCCCTTGATTGCTGTGCATGGCTACTCGGTGACTGCCGCCATTCGCAACCCCTTGGATGCACCGCGCAGCGGTTTGATGGACGAGCGCTACAAAGTATCCATTTCACGCCTGGGCCAACGCATCAGGGTTGCTGGCAGTGCTGAAATTGGCAGCTCTACACATCACCATCATCCTGGTGCGTTGAGAACTCTTTACAAAGTGTTGAGCGACTGGTTCCCGGGTGGCGCAAAAATTTCCGACAGTTTGCAAATTTGGAAAGGTGCACGCCCCATGATGCCGGACGGCCCACCCATCTTGGGAGCCAGCGGTATACCTGGGGTTTGGCTGAACTTGGGTCACGGCTCCAGTGGTTGGGCATTGGCCAATGGCAGTGCCAAAGTGGTGTGCGATTTGATCAGCGGGCGTGAACCCGATATTGACATCAGCGGGCTGGGCATGGACCGGCTGAAAAGTTGATACCTGTCCCACTCCTGCACGCATTCAGGTGGCCTGCGGACCGGTTCGATGGCACAAAAAAGTGTGGTTGCGTTGGTGGCCCAGAAATTGGCAAACACCTGCCAAAAGCCTTGGCACGCCACCAAAATTACTGCTTGATGCGGATGCCCTGAACGCCGTAGAACCAGGCAGCACGTTGAAAAACACTTTTCTTGCCCCGATCGGTGACGGGTTTGGAGCTGGCCTTCAGTGCCCAAGACTAGGCACTGCCATTGAATTGGCAAAACCGAATGAAACAACCCTGGCCGGTACTTAACCCCTGCCGGCAAACGGCATCTTGGTGGCCATGATGGTTTGGAACATCACATTTGCCTCCAAAGGCAAATTGGCCATGTGCAACACAGCTTGTCCGACCAAATTCACATCCATCAGGGGTTCGACAGCGATCTGGCCATTGGCTTGCAAGATGCCTGTGGCCATGCGCATGGCCATATCGGTACCGGCATTGCCCACATCAATTTGACCCACCGCAATATTGTATTTGCGCCCATCTAGGGAGGCTGTTTTGGTCAACCCTTTGACCGCATGCTTGGTGGCGGTATAGGCAATTGAATTGGGCCTAGGGGTGGTGGCGGAAATCGATCCATTATTGATGATACGACCGCCTTGGGGCGACTGCGACTTCATCACCATGAATGCCTGTTGGATGCAGTAAAACATGCCATTGAGGTTAATGTCCACCACCTGCTTCCATTGCTCAATGGTCAAATCTTCCAGGGGCACTCCTGGTGCACCCACGCCAGCATTGTTGAACAACACATCAACGCGACCCCACTTATGCACTGTGGCGGCAAACAAGGCCTTGACCGCAGCAGGGTCGGCCACATCGGTCGGCACCACCAAGGTTTGATCGGACTTTGCAGCCAGATCTTCAACCAGACTGTGCAAAGGCTCAGGGCGGCGTCCAGCCAAGGTGATGCGATAACCCGCACCCAAAAAGGCCTGCACAGTGGCCTTGCCGATGCCCGTACCGGCACCCGTGATGATTGCAATTTTGGGGTTGCTCATTGTTTTCTTTGCGTTTGAATCCATGGATGGTCAGCGCTTTTTGCGCCCTTTGCCTTTGGCAACTGCTTTTTTGACAGCCGCTTTGAGCGCCTGAATGGGGGATTTTGCCGCACGCTTTGGGCCGCTGGCCTTGCCCAAGCCTTTGCCACTTCGCTTGCCGTGCGCGCCTGTGGCCTGGCTCAGGCTTGAGACACCCGCAGCTTTGGTCGTCAGCGGTGTTCCTTCGGTGACCAAGCGAAAGTCAATTTTTCGACCATCCAAATCCACCCTGCTGACCTGAATGCGGACCCGCGTGCCAATGGAAAACCGCACCCCTGTGCGCTCGCCACGCAGTTCTTGGCGAATCTCATCAAGTCGAAAAAAGTCACCGCCAAGTTCGGTGATGTGAACCAAACCTTCCACATACAAATTGTCCAGTGTGACAAACAATCCAAATCCTGTGACGGCCGTCACCACGCCCCCGTACTCTTCACCCAGATGCTCGCGCATGAATTTGCACTTGAGCCAAGCCTCGACATCACGGCTGGCTTCATCAGCACGTCGCTCAAAGGCACTGCAATGCAATCCGGCAGCTTCCCATCCACTGGCATCGGCTGCGGGTGAAACGGCTTGCACCACCTTGGCAACAGCACCCGGGGCAGGCTTTTTGGCCAACTTCACACGTCCTGCGGGCTCTGGGGGTCGCTGCGGCAATCGATAGGTTTTTTTGGCCAAGATGGCCTTGATGACCCGGTGCACCAACAAATCCGGGTATCGGCGAATCGGGCTGGTGAAATGGGTGTAGGCCTCAAACGCCAGGCCAAAGTGACCACTGTTGGTCGGTGTGTAGATGGCCTGTTGCATCGAGCGCAGCAACATGCTGTGGATCTGTTGTGCGTCGGGCCGATCCTTGGTGGCCTCGGCAATGGCCTGGTACTGGGCCGGGCTGGGGTTCTCCGAGATGGTCATGCCCAGTCCGAGTGCCCTCAGGTAATTGGCCAGTGTTTCGCGTTTCTCTGGGGTGGGCCCTTCATGCACCCTGAACAAAGCGGGGTGCTTGCTTTGCAAAATAAAGTCGGCACTGCAAACGTTGGCGGCCAGCATGGCCTCCTCGATCAAACGGTGAGCATCGGTGCGCACACGCGGCACAATTTTCTCAATGCGCCCACTGTCGTCGCAAACAATTTGCGTCTCTGTGGTTTCAAAATCAACTGCGCCACGGACATGCCGGGCTTTGAGTAGCGCGCGATAAACATCGTGCAAATGCTCCAAGTCGGCAATCCGGTCGGGGTGCCGAGCCGCTTCTGGCCCCCGCACATTGGACAAAATGGCTGCGACCTCGGTGTACGTCATGCGAGCATGACTGCGCATGACCGCTGGATAGAACTGATAAGCATGGACTTCGCCTGAGGCATTGACCAACATGTCACACACCATGCACAGGCGCTCAACATCTGGGTTGAGCGAACACAATCCATTGGAGAGTTTTTCCGGCAACATGGGAATCACGCGGCGTGGAAAATAAACGCTGGTGGCGCGCTCATAGGCATCGACATCAATCACGCCACCTGACTCTACATAGTGGCTGACATCGGCAATGGCCACCAACAAACGCCAACCTTTGCCCCGCCCAACCCGAGAGGGCTCGCAGTAGACCGCATCATCAAAGTCGCGCGCATCTTCCCCATCGATGGTGACCAATGGCACATCGGTCAAATCGACACGGTCTTTCCTGTCCTGGGGCCGCACTTTGTCGGGCAAGCTGCGTGTCAAGTCCAGGCAGGAGGATGAGAATTCATGGGGCACGCCGTACTTTCGCACAGCGATTTCAATTTCCATACCGGGGTCATCCAACTCCCCCAGCACTTCTTGGATGCGTCCCACAGGTTGGCCATACAAACTGGGTAACTCGGTCAATTCCACCACCACCACTTGACCCACCTTGGCTTGGCCGGTCGCGGTTTTGGGGATCAAGACATCCTGTCCATATCGCTTGTCCTCCGGCGCCACCAACCAAATACCGCCTTCTTGCAACAAGCGACCGATGATGGGTTGTGGCGGTCGTTCAATGATCTCCACCACACGACCTTCGGGCCTTCCTTTGCGGTCCAGGCGCAACACGCGCACCTTGACCCGGTCCAAGTGCAATACAGCCCGCATTTCATTGGGGGCCAAAAAAATGTCTGCAGCGCCGTCATCTCGCCGCACAAAACCATGTCCATCACGGTGGCCCAAGACGGTA
>RFNL01000090.1 GCA_009927195.1 Betaproteobacteria bacterium
TCCCCTCGACACTTCGCCCAACGTTGACCTTTTCTGTCCCAGCCAGGAATTGGCCAGGGTTCTGTGGGCCATTCACGGGATAAGCTGTATTCTCGTTTTTTAATGCTTTGACCTGGTGGGCTTGTGCCGTTCATCCAGGGTGAGGAAATCTTCGGGAAAACCTGTATGGGTTGGATCAGGGCCATTCCTAGAATGGTCCGCAAGGCTTCAAAATCATATTTTCCAGAGAGTGGCCTGATGGTCAAAAAATCCGCTCCGCCCAAATCGGCAGATACCATTACACGCCGGGTCATCAAAAAATATCCCAATCGGCGACTCTATGACAGCGCCACTTCCTCGTACATCACTTTGGCCGATATCAAACAGTGGGTCATCGATGGCGCGCCATTGCAAGTCTTAGATGCCAAAAACAATCAAGACCTTACCCGAAGCATTTTGTTGCAAATCATTTTGGAAGAGGAAGCCTGTGGTACCCCCTTGTTCTCTGAAAAAGCTCTCGCCGACATGATTCGGTTTTATGGCCACACCATGCAAACCCACATGGGGACTTTCATCGAGAAAAACATGGGCATGCTCTACGACATGATGGGCCAATACAACGCGCACCTGTTGCCCTCCAAAGCCCAAACGGGTCAGCCCTTTGCGGCGCAGGGTACAACCGCCATGCAGCACATGATCAGCTCTTATGTGGAGCAATCGCAAATGGCCATGACCCAAATGCAAAACCACATGCAAGACCACATGCGCCGGCATACCGAGCAAATGTTGGCGGCGATGGGGCTGAAAACCTGATTCGCCTGCAGTTGGATTTACGCCGACAATAGGTGGATGACATCGCTTGACAATTTGGTTGCCACCAATCCCAGTTCCACGCCACCCAAGGTGGGTTTTGTCAGTTTGGGCTGCCCCAAAGCCTTGACCGACTCTGAACTTATTTTGACCCAGCTCAGCGCCGAGGGCTATCAAACGTCCAAATCTTTTGAAGGTGCGGATTTGGTCATCGTCAACACCTGCGGTTTCATTGACGATGCCGTGAAAGAAAGTTTGGACACCATTGGAGAGGCCCTGGCGGCCCATGGCAAAGTGATTGTCACTGGCTGTTTGGGTGCACGTGCCGACGAACGAGGTGGAAATATGGTGAAGGGTGTGCACCCGCGTGTGCTCGCCGTGACTGGACCGCACGCCACACAAAAAGTGATGGACGCGGTGCATTTGCATTTGCCCAAGCCGCACGATCCCTTTGTGGATTTGATGCCCGCCCCGATGGGGGTGGCTGGAATCAAGCTTACGCCAAAGCACTATGCGTATTTGAAAATCAGTGAAGGCTGTAACCACCGTTGCACCTTTTGCATCATTCCTTCCATGCGCGGCGATTTGGTATCCAGGCCTGTTGGCGATGTTCTCAATGAGGCCAGGGCCTTGTTTGAAGGCGGTGTGAAGGAGTTGTTGGTGATCAGCCAAGACACCTCTGCATATGGCGTGGACATGTCATACCGCACGGGCTTTTGGAACGGTCAACCCATCAAAACCCGTTTGCTCGACTTGGTCGTTGCTTTGGCCGATATGGCACAAACGCATGGGGCTTGGGTGCGCTTGCACTATGTTTATCCCTATCCCAGTATCGATCAAATTTTGCCTTTGATGGCCACAGGGCTTGTTTTGCCTTACTTGGACGTGCCTTTTCAACACAGCCACCCTGCCGTGTTGCGCCGCATGAAGCGGCCTGCCAGTGGTGAACGCAACTTGGAGCGCCTTCAACGTTGGCGCGAGATTTGCCCAGAGTTGGTGGTGCGCAGCACGTTCATAGCAGGTTTCCCAGGTGAGACAGATGCAGAGTTTGAAGATTTATTGGGCTTTGTCCGTGCCGCCCAAATC
>RFNL01000382.1 GCA_009927195.1 Betaproteobacteria bacterium
TCTTCAGCCAATGATGTGGACGAGGCTGTTCAAGCCGCCGAAACAGCGCGCCTGCAACCGGCCTGGGCCAAGCTCAAGCGACATGAACGTGCGGCCATTCTTTACCGCATCGCAGCGGGCATTCGCGAACAGGCCGAAAGCTTGGCGCAAGGGCAAAGGCTGGACAACGGCAAGCCCATCAACGAAACACGTGCCTTGGTGGCCAGTGCGGCCGGCACCTTTCAGTTTTTTGCAGCGGCTTGTGAAACCTGGGAGGACCAACTCACACCCGCCCGGGGTGACTTTCTCACCATGAGCGTGCATGAACCCCTGGGTGTGGTCGGTGCCATTACCCCATGGAATTCGCCCATTGCCAGTGAAGCGCAAAAGATCGCCCCTGCCTTGGCGGCGGGTTGTGCAGTGGTGATCAAGCCCGCTGAAATCACCCCCCGAATGGCGCTGGAATTGGCGCGCATTGCCCAAAAGGCGGGAGTGCCCGACGGTGTGCTCAGCGTATTGCCCGGCAAAGGCTCGGTGGTGGGCGATGCATTGGTTCGACACCCTTTGATCCAGCGCATTGCCTTCACCGGTGGCACCCAAGTGGGCTTAGGGATTGCGCGCTTGGCTGCAGAAAAACTCATGCCCACTTCTTTGGAATTGGGTGGCAAGTCACCCACCATTGTCTGCGCCGATGCCGATTTGGACCACGCCGTGGCCGGTGTTTTGTACGGCATTTTCAGTTCATCTGGCGAGTCGTGCATTGCTGGCTCTCGCGCCTTTGTCCATGCCTCGGTGTATCCCCAATTTCGCCAACGTTTGTTGGACGGCGTGCGCGCCTTGCGGGTGGGCGATCCGGCCGATGAGCGCACCCAAATGGGCCCATTGATCCACAAGGCTCACCGAGCTGAAGTGGAACGCTATGTGCAGTTGGGTTTGTCCGAGGGCGGGCAGTTGCTGCACGGTGGTGATCGCCCTCAGGGTCCGGTGTATGAGCGTGGCAGCTATTTCTTGCCCACCGTGATTGAAGGCTTGCCCAACACAGCGCGAATGTGCCAGGAGGAAATATTTGGGCCGGTTTTGGCCTTGTTGCCGTGGCACAGCGAACAAGATTTGCTCGACCAATGCCATGACAACCCCTATGGGTTGGCTGCGGGCATCTGGACCCAAGATTACAAAACCGCCTGGCGTTTGGGCAGCGCCTTGCAAACCGGAACGGTCTGGATCAATACCTATAAGGTTTTTTCCATCAGCACCCCGTTTGGCGGCATGAAGATGAGTGGAATGGGCCGCGAAAAAGGAAGGCAGGGCATTTTGGAGTACACGCGGCAAAAAAGTTTTTACTGGGGCCTCAATGCCCATCCCTTGCCCTGGGCCAACCCCACTTGATCAGGGTCTGAATGCATATTGACGAACTGTCTCGGGGATTGAGGCCATGCCTGGGCCGTGAGGTCAGCCGTCGTTTCTCAGCACTTGGCGCAGAAAACGGGTGGGCAAAGTGGGGCCCAATTTCTGGTTACCAGGTATTTGCAAGTTTTTTTCTTTGACGATGGCGTGGACTCGCAAGTTGGCATACAAAGCGTCATAGATGGGAAAGCTGGCTTTCAAGATGTCGTCGTCTGACTCATGCTGCAAGATCAGGCCCTCGGCCACTGCCAGCAGTCCCACAGCAATTTGACCCCAGCGGTCGTCTGGCCCGGCTTTGGCATGGTGGACCACATGGTCCACGCCAGCATGGATGATCGCGGCGATATCGTGCAAAGACGCATCGGTGAGCGCATATTTGCGAACAATCTTCTCGAAGGTCGTGCCATGTTCATCGTGTGAACCCAACTCCACCCCAGGCAGTCCAAAAGGGATGGCATCGCTAGGGCGGGTGTCTTCTTGACCCCATGGCACAAATAAAAACTCAGCCTGGGGGTCTACAAAGCGCTTGATCAACCAAGGCGAGGCCACCCGATCCAGGTGCACAAAATCACGCGTAACCCATTTCATAAATGTCCTTTATGGGCCTAAGAGGCTTAATAAATCGATGGCTCACTGACCGGTTCGCCAAAGGCAGTTTCCAAAAAGTCAAAGTCACAGCCCTGATCGGCTTGCAAAATGTGGCGTGCAAACAGCCAGCCATAGCCCCGCTCATAGCGCGGTGCAGGTTCTTGCCATTGGGCACGTCGCTGGGTCAATTCTTCGTCACTGACATGCAGATGTAATTTTCTTTCAGGCACGTCCAAGGTGATCAGGTCGCCGTTTTGAACCAAGGCCAAGGGGCCGCCGATGAAGGCTTCAGGGGATGCGTGCAAGATACAGGCCCCATAACTGGTACCACTCATGCGTGCATCGGACAGTCGCACCATGTCGCGCACACCTTGCGCAATGAGTTTGCGCGGAATAGGCAGTTGGCCCCATTCGGGCATGCCTGGCCCGCCCAGAGGTCCTGCGTTGCGCAATACCAGCACGTGGTCCGCTGTGACCTCTAAGTTTTCGTCATCCACCGCCGCTTTCATCTCGGGGTAGCTGTCAAATACCAAGGCCGGTCCGGTGTGTTGGCGCAAATGGGGGGCACAAGCGCTGGGTTTGATGACGGCACCAGAGGGGGCAAGATTTCCTTTGAGCACGGCCAATGCGCCTTCAGCATAGAGCGGGCGGTCCAGCGGGCGAATCACATCGGTATTGAAGACCTCGGCATCGGCCACGTTCTCGCCCAGGGTGTGGCCATTGACGGTCATGGCATTCATGTCCAAATGACGGGCCAGGGTTTTGATCAGCGCAGGCAAGCCGCCGGCGTAATAAAAATCTTCCATCAAATAGGTGTCGCCGCTGGGGCGAATATTGGCGATCACCGGTACTTTGCGGCTGGCCCTGTCAAAGTCATCAAGGCTGATTGTGCAAGCCGCGCCTGAGCGGCGCGACATGGCCACCAAGTGGATGATGGCATTGGTGCTGCAACCCATGGCCATGGCCACGGTGATGGCGTTTTTGAAATGTGCCGGTGTGAGCAATTGGGCGGGCGTGAGGTCCTCCCAAACCATCTCCACGATCCGTCGGCCACAGGCAGCCGACATGCGGGGGTGATTGGCATCGGGGGCAGGGATGCTCGATGCGCCGGGCAAGGTCATGCCAATGGCCTCAGCGATACCCATCATGGTGGCCGCCGTGCCCATGGTCATGCAAGTGCCATGGCTGCGCGCAATGCCGCCTTCAATGCCCAGCCATTGCGTATCGCTGATTTTTCCGGCGCGTCGCTCGTCCCAATATTTCCATGCGTCGGAGCCCGAACCCAAGGCTTGTCCCCGCCAATTGCCGCGCAACATGGGTCCTGCGGGCAGGTAGATGCAAGGCACACCAGCCGAGATCGCACCCATCAACAGGCCTGGGGTGGTTTTGTCGCAGCCACCCATGAGCACAGCGCCGTCGATCGGGTGACTGCGAATCAATTCTTCAGTCTCCATCGCCAGCAAATTGCGGTAGAGCATCGTGGTGGGCCGCACAAATGCTTCGGCCAAAGAAATGGCCGGTAACTCCAAGGGAAAGCCGCCGGACTGAAAAATACCTCGCTTGACATCATCCACCCGTTGCTTGAAGTGGGTGTGGCACGGGTTGATGTCCGACCAGGTGTTGATGATCGCGATCACCGGTTTGCCCGCCCAGTCTTGAGGGGCATAGCCCATTTGCATGGCACGTGAGCGGTGACCAAAGGAGCGCAAATCGTCTGGCTTAAACCACCTGGCACTGCGCAGTTGGTGGGGGTGTTTCATGCGTTGTTCGATCCCAAGTTCAGGTGCGCATTGAAACACCGTGACCCTCCAGGGTCAATCGGCATCGGTCAATCATCCGTTGGCCTGGAGGAAGGAATCTGCAATAACAAGGGTTAACCCTTGTTGGGGTCATGCCGACGCTGGGGGCTTGGCAGGTTTGCAATCGAGACAAACAAACATGCTGGTTCCCAACAGCTTGCGAAATGTCCCAGATGCCCTGGGTTTGTGCAAGCCGCATTTGATGCAGCTCATGGTGCTGCCAGCCAAGCCGGTGGTGCCAAATGGGGAACCGCCCTTTTTCGACTTGTATCGGAGACCGTCCTGAGTGATTTTGGTGGTGTCGTCTGTGGCCATGTCTCTAGAAGCTTTCCTTGTGCTCGCCTACCTGTGCACCCAACTGATGGTCTGGTGAATGAAAGCAGTGGGTGTGCAGATCACATTTTAAACGTTTATCTGCACACGAGCCTGATGTGAACTTTGTGTTGCTCTGGCCATGTCATTCCAGGCCTTCAACGATGCGGATATCGCGTTCAGCCGCGTTCTCACCCAGGGCTTTCAAAGCCTGTTGGTAGCCCTCGCTTTCATAAGCGGCCAATGCGGCTTGGATACTTTCGAATTCGATCAAAACGGTTCTTTGTGCCAGGCCGTCCTCTTTGGTGGCGCTGGCCATGCCCCGTGCCAGAAAGCGCCCGCCAGCAGCCGTCAAGGCAGGGCCTGCAAATTTGGCATATTCGGCCAAGGCATCTGGTTTGGAGATTGAGCGATAGGCAGAGATCCAATAAGCTTTGGGCATGTCGATTCCTTTGGGTGGGGCGTGGCAGTTTGATATCAGTTTGATGGGGGCAACAAGCGCAGCTTCAATGTCCAAGGGGTTTTTTGCCAGGCATCGATTTCTTGGCGGATCAAATGGTGCGATTGAGGGAAACGCTCGGCCCAATTTTCAGGGCAAGAAAACTCAAAAATTTTCTCGCTGGGATCACAACGCAAGCTCAGCCCTTGCATGACGGGGTCACGACGCGAATGGCACAAAATCACCGACAGGCGCAATGCCAGCAGCTGTTGCACTATTTGAACATCTTCAAAGTCAATATCAAGTTTGCGCAATTTGCCATGGTGCCCCAATACCAACAGGCTGAGCCGGTGCAACTCTGGTTGGCTAAAGCCCATCACATCGGCGTTGTCCAATATGTATGCGCCATGCTTGTGATAGTCACTGTGGGAAATGGACAAACCGATTTCATGCAACTCACTGGCCCAAGCCAATTTGCGTCGCGCCCGTTCTGTGACGGGACAACCGGGCATATCCATCATGGACAGAAACTGTCCTGCAATCGTTTTGACCCGGGCGGATTGCTGGCGATCGACGGCAAACTTTTCGGCCAAGCGATGTACCGATGCATCGCGGATGTCCAAGCCGCTGTGGTCGCGTTCGGCCATTTCATACATGGCACCATGCCGCAGCGCACCTTGGGCCACATGCAAGGCGTCGATATCGAATTGCTCGAACAGTGCAGATAGCACCGCCAAACCACCACCCAAAACAGCCCTGCGGTCCTCCTTGAGCCCTTCCAGCCTCAGTCGGCTGAAGTGTTGCGCCGCTTGAGCGCATTGGATCAGCCATGCCAAGCCATCACGGCTGATTTCACCAGGTGTCCATCCCGCCATTTGCAAGATATCGGCAACCGCACCAACTGTGCCAGAGGCACCATAGGCTTTGTCCCACAGGTCATGGGGGTAAGCCGCCAAGGCTTCTTCCAACACCGCTTGTGCAGCCACCTTGGCCCGGTCGAAGGCCTGGGCGGTGAATTGACCTTGTGCAAAGTATTTTTGGGACCATGAAACACTGCCCACACGGTAGGAGTTCATCGTCACCGGTTCACGGTTCTGGCCCAAAATCATTTCCGTGGATCGGCCACCGACATCAATCACCAAGCGCCGCTCGCCGTCATTGGGCAGAAATTGGCTTACACCGATGTAAATCAACCGGGCCTCTTCGGTGCCAGAAATGATTTCGATCGGATACCCCAATATTTCATGGGCTTTGCGCAAAAACACATCCCGGTTGCGGGCCTCGCGCAGGGTTTGTGTGGCCACAGCGCGCACTTGTTGGTCTTTTAAACCTTGTATGCGTTCTCGAAAACGGGCCAGACAATCCCAACCGCGTTCCATGGCCGCCATGCTCAGGTTGCGTTGCTCATCCAAATCGCCGCCTTGGCGAACGGTTTCTTTCAGGTAGTCAGAACGCACCAACTGGCCATGTTCCATGCGACCCAACTCCATTCTGAAACTGTTAGAGCCCAGGTCTATGGCGACCAATAAATCTGCAAAAGGCATTGAATAACGGGGTATTGGGAATATTCAGACACGAAAAGGACGCAAACCCAACGATTATAGAAAGTCCTTAGCGCATCGGCCCTATCACCTTGGCCTGACCCCAGCCCCTTGTGCTGAAGGCGAGTTGTTTGTGTGACCAAATTTTCACTCAATTGTCATAAATGACCCCTAGGATTATGATGCCCATGCAGTACATGGATGTTCATGCAGCGCATGGATGAATTTATATTTTTGATTAAGGAATTGACATGTTGAAAATGAAATCTGTCTTGGTGGCCCTGGGCTTATCCACCATCGGCTTTTCATCAATGGCCGTGGACATCACGGGCGCTGGTGCGACTTTTCCCTACCCCATTTATGCCAAATGGGCAGAGGCTTATAAAAAAGAAACCGGCAATGGCTTGAATTACCAGTCCATTGGTTCCTCTGGGGGCATTCGCCAAATCCGGGCCAAAACTGTGACCTTTGGTGCAACAGATGCACCCTTGAAAGGCGATGAGCTTGACAAAGACGGCTTGGTTCAATTCCCAGTCATCATTGGTGGAACCGTGCCTGTCGTCAATTTGGAAGGTTTTAAGCCGGGCGAATTGCGCATCAGTGGCCCTGTGTTGGCCGAGATCTACATGGGCAAAATCTCCAAATGGAATGATGCCAAATTCACGGCACTCAACCCTGGTAAAAATTTGCCCGATCAAGCTATTACCGTGGTGCACCGGGCGGATGGTTCCGGCACCACCTTCAATTGGACCGACTACCTGTCTGCGGTCAGCAAAGACTGGCGTGACAGCGTTGGAAGCGGCGCTTCGGTCAAATGGCCTGCCCCCTCCTCTGTGGGTGGCAAAGGCAATGAGGGCGTCGCCGCCAACGTGACCCGGGTCAAAGGGGCCATCGGTTACGTTGAATATGCCTACGTGAAGAAAAACAATATGACCTACATGCAGGTGCTCAATGCGGATGGCAAATATGTGGGTCCTGATGACTTGACTTTTGCTTCTGCCGCAGCTGGCATCGATTGGTTCAGCGTACCGGGCATGGGTGTCTCGATGGTCAACGCCAAAGGTGCGAACAGCTGGCCCATCAGCACGGCCTCTTTCATCCTGATGTACAAAGATCCGAGCGACAAGAACATCTCTCAAGAGGCTTTGAAGTTTTTTGACTGGTCATTCAAAAATGGCAAGCAAATGGCTACTGATTTGGACTACGTGGCCTTGCCCGATTCCCTGACCAACCAAATCCGTCAGCGTGTTTGGAATCAGATCGCTAAGTAATTTTGTTTTCGATAAGTTTCACCCAAGTCAGTGCGCTTGAAGCATTGACCTGGGCTTATGGACCATTATCAATTTCATCATGACCACACCTGAAAACCCTGTGCTGAGTTCCCCTTCCGATCCCAATGACATGAGTTCGGCATCTCGTTTGGCGGTGGCCAAGCGCCAGCAAATACAAGACGTCCTTTTTTATGTGTTGACGATGGGTTTGTCCTTGTTGGTGTTGGCGGCCTTGATGGGAATCTTGATCTCGTTGTTCATCAATGCATGGCCAGCTTTGCACAAATTTGGAATTGGTTTTATCTGGCGTGTGGAGTGGGACATTGTCAACGAAGAATTTGGTGCTGCCATTGCCATTTTCGGAACCGTGGTCAGCGCTTTCATTGCCTTGTTGATTGCGGTCCCGCTGTCGTTTGGGATCGCATTGTTTTTGACCGAGACCTGTCCGGTTGCTTTGCGCAGGCCTTTGGGTACAGCCATTGAATTATTGGCTGCAGTGCCATCCATCATTTACGGAATGTTCGGCTTGTTTGTGTTTGCACCTTTGTTCGCCGAATATGGCCAACCTGCGTTGCAGTCTACTTTGGGCCAAATGCCCATTTTCAGTTCACTGTTTGGCGGTGCCATGAATGGCATTGGCATTTTGGCAGCGGGTATTGTCTTGGCATTCATGATTTTGCCCTTCATTGCTGCCGTCATGCGCGATGTGTTTGAAATCGTACCGCCTGTCTTGCGCGAATCTGCCTATGGTATTGGTTGCACCACTTGGGAGGTGGTTCGCAACATTGTGTTGCCTTACACCCAAAAAGGGGTGATCGGCGGTGTGATGCTGGGCTTGGGCCGTGCCTTGGGTGAAACCATGGCGGTGACTTTTGTCATCGGAAATTCACAGCGTTTGAGTGCCTCTTTGTTTTCTCCAGGTACTTCCATCGCATCCACTTTGGCCAACGAGTTTGGTGAAGCGGATGACTTTCACCTGTCCACTTTGTTTGCTTTGGGTTTCTTGTTGTTCGTCATCACTTTCGTGGTGTTATCCCTTGCTAAGTGGATGATGGAGCGAACAGAAAAGTCCAAAGGCACCAAAACCTAAGTCGAGAAAAATCAATGGACATCAATATTTACAAACGTCGCCGTCTTTCCAACCAAATTGGCCTCACGCTCTCCATGATGGCCATGGCATTGGGCCTGTTTGTCTTGTTGTGGATTTTGTTTGTTTTGTTTAAAAATGGTTTGCAATCTTTGGACTGGGCCATGTTCACCCAATCTACACCCGCACCGGGTTCGGATGGTGGGGGTTTGCTCAATGCCATTGTGGGTAGTTTGATGATGGTGCTCGTCACGGCCTTGGTCAGCACCCCCATCGGCATTTTGTCTGGTATCTATTTGTCCGAATATGGTGATCAGAGCAAAACAGCTGACCTCACCCGCTTTGTGACCGACATCATGTTGTCTGCTCCTTCCATTGTGCTGGGGTTGTTTGTCTATGCCATTTTGGTGGCCAATGTGAAGCATTTTTCGGGTTGGGCCGGCTCTTTGGCCCTGTCATTGATCGCCATTCCGGTGGTGCTTCGCACCACTGAGAACATGTTGCGTTTGGTGCCTGGCAGTTTGCGAGAGGCGGCCTCTGCGTTGGGTGCGCCCCGATGGAAGGTGGCCATCTTCATCACATTGCGCGCGGCCCAAACTGGCGTGATCACGGGTTTGTTGCTGGCGCTGGCGCGCATAAGTGGCGAAACTGCACCGTTGTTGTTCACGGCGCTGAACAATCAATTTTTCTCTTTGGACATGAATGCACCTATGGCCAACTTGCCCGTGGTCATTTTCCAGTTTGCCATGAGCCCCTATGACAATTGGGTGCGTCTGGCATGGGGCGGTGCTTTGCTCATAACCTTGACCGTGTTGTTCCTCAACGTATTGGCGCGTGTCTTTTTTCGCAACAAAACACAATCCTGATTAACGGAGTTATCTGCATGCCTTCTACCCACAACGTTGCTGAAAAAACAGCCATTGAAGTCAGTAATCTCAATTTTTTTTACGGCTCATTCAAAGGTCTCAAGAACATTGAGCTCAACATTTCCGAGCACAAGGTCACCGCATTCATTGGCCCTTCGGGTTGCGGTAAATCCACACTTTTGCGGACTTTCAACCGGATGTACAGCTTGTATCCGGGCCAACGCGCTGAAGGCCAAATCAAGCTCTATGGACAAAACATTTTGGATCCTGGCCAGGATCTGAATTTGCTTCGTGCCCGTGTGGGCATGGTGTTTCAAAAACCCACTCCGTTTCCGATGTCCATCTATGACAACATTGCCTTTGGAGTTCGGCTTTATGAAAATCTGAGTCGTTCTGAAATGGACGAACGGGTGGAGTGGGCTTTGACAAAAGCCGCCATTTGGAATGAAGTCAAAGACAAGTTAGGTCAAAGCGGCTTGTCATTGTCTGGCGGACAACAGCAACGGCTTTGCATTGCGCGAGGCATTGCGGTCAAACCATCGGTGTTGTTGCTCGACGAACCCACCTCTGCTTTGGACCCTATTTCGACCGGTAAGGTGGAAGACCTGATCAGCACGCTAAAACACGAATACACTGTGGTCATAGTGACCCACAATATGCAGCAAGCTGCCAGGGTTTCAGATTACACCGCTTATATGTACCTGGGTGAGTTGATCGAATTTGGCCAAACTGAGTCCATCTTCATGAAACCAAAACGCCAGGAAACGGAAGACTACATCACCGGCCGATTTGGCTGAATCGGAGACATTTCATGGATAAGCACTTATCAAGCGAATTTGACAATGAATTGCATGGCATATCTTCCCGGGTCATGGAACTCGGTGGTCTCGTAGAGGCGCAAATCAGGCAAGCCATTTTTGCTTTGTCGCAGTTCAATACGGATGCGGCCAATGCGGTCATTGAGGTAGAGCAGAAGGTCAATTCCTTGGAAGTTGAAATTGACCACGACATATCCTCTACCATTGGTCGCAGACAGCCCACAGCACGCGATTTGCGTTTGCTCATCGCGTTGTCCAAAACCACTGCCAATTTGGAGCGCGTTGGTGACGAGGCTGAAAAAATTGCCCGCATGGTCAAGTCCATCATTGAAAGCGGATCCGCTCGCGCTTTGCCCAGCTCTGAGCTGAAAGTGGCGTCTGAACTGGCTTCAGGCCTGTTGCGAAAAGCATTGGATGCTCTGGCGCGATTGGACGTACAAACGGCTCTGGTCATTTTGAAAGAAGATGATTTGATTGATCATGAGTTCAATGGGTTTGTTCGCAAGTTGGTCACTTACATGATGGAAGACCCCCGCAAGATTTCGGCCAGTTTGGACTTGTTGTTTTTGGCCAAAGCCATCGAGCGCATTGGCGACCATTCCAAAAACATTGCCGAGTTCATCATCTACATTGTCAAGGGAGCGGATGTCCGTCACACCTCCTTGGCTGAAGTGGAATCGGTGGTGCGCTGAGCATGCGTTTACCCAAGGTGCTGATTGTCGAAGATGAGTCCTCGATCGCTGAGTTGATTTCAGTCAACCTCAAGCACAACGGGTTTGCCCCTATTTGGGCCGTCGATGGTGATGCCGCTCAACTTGAGATTGATGCGGTATTGCCAGATGCCATTTTGCTGGATTGGATGTTGCCTGGTCAATCGGGCTTGGCCTTGGCAAAGAAATGGCGCAACGATGCCCGAACCAAATCCATACCCATCATCATGTTGACAGCCAGAGGTGATGAACCGGACAAAGTGTCAGGTTTGAATTCAGGTGCGGATGACTACATCACCAAACCTTTCTCAACGCAAGAGTTGGTGGCACGCATCCGCGCCGTTTTGCGTCGCCGTTCCCCGGAACAAACCACTGAGCGCATTCAAGTGGGTCATCTGGTGCTTGATGGTTCGACGCATCGGGTGACGTTTCATGATCAGGTGTTGAAACTGGGTCCAACCGAATTCAAATTACTGAGTTATTTGATGCACCATGCCGAGCGTGTTCACAGCCGTGGTCAACTGCTTGACAAAGTTTGGGGTGATCATGTGTTCATTGAAGAGCGGACGGTGGATGTGCACATCAAGCGTTTGCGTGAAGCCTTGGGTTCTGCTGGCTTGATGGTTGAAACCGTTCGCGGCGCTGGCTACCGTTTGACAGCGCCCACATTAAATGTCAGTACCATGAGCGACAATCAACCCAATTGAGGGTTGATGTGCTCGGTCGTTTCATTTCATTCGCTATTTTCATTTTGTTGGGCGCTCTGATGGGCGCCTTGTTTTTTCAATGGTCTGGCGCTTTTTTCGGTGTCACCTTGACGGCTTTTTGTTGGTGGTTTTTGGAGGCCAGGCGTGGCTATCGTTTGTTCCACTGGTTGCAACAACCTGACCGCGCGCCAGTGCCCCACACCCGGGGTTTGTGGGGCGAGGTTTCAGATCGCGTTTCGAGAATGCTTAGAGAGTCAGAGCGCCAAGTCGCGGTGAGCCAACAGCGTTTAGGTGATTTTTTAGCGGCCATCCAGGCTTCGCCCAATGGGGTGTTGCTGTTGGACCAAGAGGGAAGAATTGAATGGGCCAATCAGACCGCGGCTCAGCATTTGGGCATCGATGTGGCGCGCGATCATCAACAGGTCTTGACCAATTTATTGCGCAGTCCCGATTTTTTGGATTACCAGTTGTTCGCGGACTTCAGCCAAGATGTGGTCATCGCAGGCCGCGATGACAAACCGCAACGCCCAGTGCGAATTGCCATTCGGATGCACCCCTATGGCGATGGCCGAAAACTTATGTTGACCCGCGACATCACGGCTTTGGAGCAGTCTGAGGCCATGCGCAGAGACTTTGTGGCCAATGTTTCGCATGAGATTCGCACGCCATTGACCGTCATTGCTGGTTTTATTGAAACCATGCAATCTTTGAATCTTGAACCGCATGAAACCAAGCGATATTTGGAACTGATGGCCGGATATTCGAGCAGAATGAAAAGTTTGGTGGAGGACTTGTTGATACTGTCTCGCCTGGAAGGTAGTCCCTTGCCGGGTGATGATCAGTCGGTAGAACTTGCAACTTTATGGGATCTGACCCAGTTGGAGGCGAAATCTTTATCGGCTGTGTTGTTTGCAATGCCCAAACAACAATTGGAATTTCATTTGCCGGCCGAGTACAACGGCATGGTGTTGGTGGGTATTCCCTCGGAAATCCAAAGCGCGTGGTCCAACTTGCTCAGCAATGCGGTTAGATACACGCCTGCAGGCGGCTTGGTACAAGCCCATGCGCGCGTGGATGCGCGTGGTTGTTTGTGTTTATCTGTCAAAGATTCCGGGCCAGGCATTGGGCCAGAGCATTTGCCTCGTTTGACTGAGCGTTTTTACCGGGTGGACAGCAGTCGTTCACGCGACTCAGGCGGTACCGGACTGGGATTGTCCATTGTCAAGCATGTGATGCAGCGCCACGGTGGGGAGCTACTGATCGACAGCCAACTGGGCCAAGGTTCGCGGTTTGAGTTGGTGTTCCCACCTGCACGCTTGCGTGGTCTCAGCGATGCAACTTGGGCAGCGTGACCCGCTGAAGCAGCCATAAGAAAGTGATCGAAGTCAGGGCCAAAGCCACGCTGCTGCTGACCCAAAAGGCCACAGGGTCATTCATCGGATCTGTCCAGGGGGTGCCATGGTAAGCCAACCATTGGCCTGCGCCCAGACCCAAGCCCCAAAGCATCAATGCGTAAATCAGCAGCGGGGCCAGCGTCACTTTGCGACAGCGCAACAAAAACATGCCCAAAGCCTGCATGGCATCGCCCAAATGAAACAACGCCAACCATCCCAATAATCGACTGCCCATGGCAAGCACTTGGCTTTGTTGTGTGTACAGCCCGACCAAGGCATCTTGGCAAAACCATACCAATAAAGCCAATGCCAGGGCACCAAAGGCAACCATGCGAATGCCCAACTGTTGCACCGCCAACGCCTGATGCTCCTGCTCAGCGCCGATCCAGTAGCTGACCCTTGCGCTGATCGCGATCGACAGGGACAGCGGCACCATGTATAGCAAGGTGGCCACATTGGAGGCGATTTGATGGGCGGCCAAGGGCAAATGACCCATGCGGGCAATGAACAAGGCCATGAACGCAAACGAAGAGACTTCAACCAACAGCGCTAAACCATTGGGCAGTCCCATGGCCAACATGGGGCGAATGGTGGACCAGTCGGGCCGCCGCCAGGGCATACCAATGCGCAATGCTCGGTACATGGGTGCCCAGGCCAGCAGTCCCACCATGGATAACAGCATGGCCAAGTTGACCCACAAAGTGGCCCAGGCACAGCCCAACAGGCCCATGCCCACTTGATCGCCCCAGCCCAGGGCCAGGGCAATGGACAAAGGTATTTTCACGGCCAGAGAGATGACTTGAATCAGCGTGACGACACGGGGGTGCCCCAGACTTTGGTTCAAGGTGCTGAACATGCGAAACAACAATGCTGGTGCGAGCGCCCACGACAAAATGAACAAATAGTCCTGCACCACTGTTTGCAATGATTCGGGTACTTCGGTCCAAACGAGAATGGCCAGCGGGTTGCACAGCAGCAGGGCCCCCAACAAACTGAGCAAACCACAGATGTACAAACCTTGTTCGAAGCAATGGCCGATGGCATGTTGGCGATTCGCACCCACATGCTCGCTCAGTATGGGCAGCAAGGCTTGCAACACGCCCATCAAAGCGACAAAAACCGTGATGTAGATCGAGGAACCGACCGACAAAGCCGCCAACGCCTCGGGAGATGCACGCCCTGCGACCAGGGTGTCGGTCACACCAAAACCCATCACGGCTATTTGCCCAATGAAAACGGTGGCCGCGTGCCCAGCGATCAAGCGGCCTTCTGTCATGGTGTCAATCGGTGCTGATTGGGGGATGTATCACGCCGATACAGCATCAAGTTTTCATAATTGCGCGTGGGTCGGTTGACTTTTTGAACGGGTGTCCATGGCGCCAGCGTTGGGGCGTGCTGCGCTTGCGCCGCCCATTGGGCATCCACCAGTAACCACATGCATTCATGGGCGGCGGATAGTTGGTGTAAGTGCCAAGGACCGTGCCATGAGAGGGCGGCCACTTGACCTGTGTTCAACCCTTGAATGGCCAAGCATGCAGAATCCGGGACGGCTTGTTTGACCTGGTCGATCAAAGGCAGATAACTGCGTGCATAGTTGAGCAATGGCAACCACAGCGTCATCAGCAGCAGCCAGCACATGGCGGCCCCTGCCGATGGCAGGACCAGGCTTTTCCACAATGCAGTTCGATGACGCCCTACACGCCAATGCACCAGCCAGAACCAGAGGGCAGTGCCCATCAAAGCCAAGAGAAACGGCCATGTTTCAAATGAGGGAACAAAACCGGGGGCCAAACGCACCACATTGGCCGCCGGTTGGGTCGGCCAGCCGGTTTGCATGGCGAGCCAAACCACCCAAATGACGATGCCACACCCAGAGAAAAACAGCAGGGTGAACCAGTCGATCAATGCCGTGACGCTGCGTTGCAGAGTGGGCAGGGCAAAAGCAGCGAGGGCGGCATAGGCGGGCAAGGCCAGTAATAAGGTTCGCTCTGGCGCCGTGGACAAAATGCTGCTGATGCTGACAATGGCAATCATGGTCAGTGGCCAAACCACATGCATGGTCCATTGCTTCCCCCATTGCCTGCGCCAACTCCACAAGGCCCAAAGTGCCAGCGGCCAGCAAGGCCAGTTGAACCACAGCATCAGTTCCAACTGGCTGCGCACATCCGCCCAGGGATGTTGCCATGGCCGCAGTCGCCATCGCCACAAATCCCACTCTTGGGCCAGGGCAGCGATAAAGACCAAGGCCAACAACCACACCATGGTCCATCGCCTGCGCTGGTTTGGTGGCAACTCCGGCGACCACACCCCCAGACACAGGACGGCCAAGCCCAATAGCATGGCCAGAGTGGGCGCGCCACTCAAAGCCAGGGTCAAAAGACCGACGATGGCAAAGGCGCATCCTGGCCAAGTCTGGGTGCGCAATAAGGCCACACCCATGAACAGCGCGCTGCTGCCGCCCAGTTGCACCAAAAGGGGCGTGGTTTCGTGCAAAGGCAAGGCCAGTCCCAATGTGGCAATCAAGGCCAACAGACCTGCATCGGCCAGCGTCCTGGCGTAGTCAATGGGGCTTGCTTCACCGCCAAAGGCAAAACTCACAGGTTGGGCCTGAGGGCTACGGGCCAGGGCATCGATCGCATGCCATGTCATCACCAAAACCAGGGTTGCCATCGCCATGAATGGCATACGGGCAGCGATCAAAGGGGAGAACCCGTTCGGCGCCAAGGCCATGGACCATGCGCCCAACCAAAAGGGCAATAAGCCATCCAACTCAGGGGGTAAGCCCATCAAATGGGGCTGCCACCATGGGCTCTCCCCATGGACCAGGGCCAGCATTTGGCCCAAAGCGGCCATGTCCCAGGGCCGCCAAGGCTCGCGCCCAAAATAGCCCGGAAATACATACGCTGTGCACAAAAGCAGCAAACCCCAGCGTGGCAAACGGCGCACACCACTTTGGGCAACGATTGCAGGGTTTGGCGTTTTCACGGCGTTGGTGCTTTGTGAGGATGCTTCAAGTCTGTCACAAAACCCATAAAAAAAGCAGCGCGGTCATCCCGTGCTGCTTTTTGTGGGCCTTTGCACCCGATTATTTGGCGGCAGTCTTGTACTTGTTGCGGAACTTCTCGACACGGCCGCCCATGGTGTCAACTGATTTTTGGGTGCCGGTGTAGAAAGGGTGCGACTCGCTGGAGGTATCGAGTTTGTACAAGGGCAATTCGCGCCCATCGTCCATCTTCACCATTTCTTTGGTGTTGGCGCAAGACCGGGTGACAAATTTGAAACCGTTGGAGAGGTCCAAAAAACAGACCTCGCGGTAATTGGGGTGAATGCCTTCCTTCATGGGATTCCTTTGTGCAACTGCAACAGCCACGTCAAACCATTTCGACGCACTTTTCGCAAAGCTTCGAATTATGCCATGCTTTAACCACCTCGGCGCATCAGGTCAAAGAAATCAACATTCGTTTTGGTGGACTTCATGTTCTTGAGCATCAATTCCATGGATTCGATTTCATCCATGTTGTAGATGAACTGGCGCAAGATGCGGGTTTTTTGCAGGATTTCGGGTTGAAGCAGCAACTCTTCGCGGCGGGTTCCGCTGCGGTTGAGTTGTATGGCGGGGAAAACTCTTTTCTCGTACAAGCGTCGGTCCAGGTGGATCTCGCAGTTGCCCGTGCCCTTGAACTCTTCAAAAATCACTTCATCCATGCGGCTGCCAGTGTCAACCAAAGCGGTGCCGATGATGGTCAAAGAACCGCCTTCTTCGACGTTGCGTGCAGCACCAAAAAAACGCTTGGGCCGCTGCAACGCATTGGCATCGACGCCACCAGACAACACTTTGCCAGAGCTTGGCACCACATTGTTGTAAGCACGCGCCAATCGGGTGATGGAGTCCAGCAGGATGACCACGTTTTTTTTCAGTTCGACCAAACGTTTGGCCCGCTCAATCACGATTTCGGCCACGTGCACATGGCGGGCGGCGGGTTCGTCAAAGGTGGAGGCGATGACTTCGCCCCTGACGCTGCGCTGCATTTCTGTCACTTCTTCAGGTCGCTCATCCACTAGCAATACCATCATGTGGCTGTCGGGGTAGTTGGCCGTGATGGCATGGGCAATGTGCTGCATCATCACGGTTTTACCGCTTTTGGGCGGTGCCACCAGCAAGGCGCGTTGGCCTTTGCCGATGGGCGCAATGATGTCAATGATGCGACCAGTGATGTTTTCTTCACCTTTGATGTCACGCTCAAGCCGCATGTGCTCCTTGGGGAACAATGGCGTGAGGTTCTCAAACATGATTTTGTGTTTGTTGTTCTCAGGCAAATCGCCGTTGACTTTGTCCAGTTTGGTCAAGGCAAAGTAGCGCTCGCCGTCTTTGGGGATGCGCACTTCGCCCTCTACCATATCGCCGGTATGCAGGTTGAACCGCCGCACCTGGCTGGGGCTGATGTAGATGTCATCGGTGCTGGCTGTGTAGCTGGTGTCAGGGCTGCGCAGAAAACCAAACCCATCGGGAAGAATTTCCAGAACGCCATCGGCAAAAACTTGTTCGCCAGCGCGTGCACGTTTTTTGATGATGGCAAACATCAGTTCCTGCTTGCGCATGCGCCCAGTGTTTTCAATTTCCAGGGCTTCGGCCTGCTTGAGCACTTCAGACACGTGCAGTGCCTTGAGTTCGTTCAGATGCATGGGGGGACTCCTGTGATGGAGCTGGTCAATAAAAAAGGGGGGAGGGGGGAGCGACCGCTGGGGTCATTCGATCCGCTTGGAGCCCGCTTGCAGAGAGGTAAGCGGTATCAGCCAGGGCATTATGACAGGAAAAAACCTGGGCATGGCAGGCCCAGGTTTTGCAGATCAGGCCAATTGCTGGTCGATGAACTCGGTCAACTGGGCTTTGCTCAATGCCCCAACTTTGGTGGCGGCGAGTTGCCCGCCTTTGAATATCATCAGTGTGGGAATCCCGCGAATGCCAAATTTGGCGGGGATGTCGCGGTTTTCGTCCACATTCATTTTGGCCACTTGGAGTTTGCCTTGGTAGCCGTTGGCGACATCATCCAAGATAGGGGCAATCATTTTGCAAGGTCCGCACCACTCGGCCCAGTAATCGACCAAAACGGGTGTGTCCGATTGGAGAACATCGGTTTCAAAGGATTGATCGGAGATGTGTTTGATGAGATCGCTGGCCATGTGGTGTCCTATGGGAATAATGCGAAATGGTGAGGGGTGACGAGCCTTGACCCCGGCACTGGTTCCACAGTTAGAGCTGCTTGGTTCCCCACCTGACTCGGTTGGCCGCTTTGCCATGCGGGAAGGCCCGTCACGGATGATTGTAGGCCAAGGGGGGTGGCAGCGGCATAGAATCTGAGCCATGTCTTACTTGGTACTCGCCCGCAAATACCGACCTAAAAACTTCACGGAAATGGTGGGGCAATCGCATGTGGTGCGGGCCCTGGTGAATGCGCTGACACAGCAGCGTTTGCACCATGCCTATTTGTTCACCGGTACCCGGGGGGTGGGCAAAACCACCGTTTCGCGCATTTTGGCGAAGTCGCTCAATTGTCAGGGTGCAGATGGGCAAGGCGGCATCACCGCCGAGCCTTGCGGCGTTTGTGATGCGTGCCATGACATCGATGCTGGGCGTTTTGTCGATTACACCGAACTCGATGCGGCTTCCAATCGAGGAGTCGATGAGGTGCAAGCTTTGTTGGAGCAAGCGGTCTACAAACCTGTGCAGGGCCGCTTCAAAGTGTTCATGATTGACGAGGTTCACATGCTCACGAACACCGCTTTCAATGCGATGCTCAAGACTTTGGAGGAGCCTCCGGATTACCTGAAATTTGTGCTGGCCACCACGGATCCGCAAAAGGTACCGGTCACGGTGTTGTCGCGCTGCCTGCAATTCAATTTGCGGCCCATGGCCTCATCGGTTTTGTTTGACCACCTGACCCATGTGCTGCAAGCCGAAGGGGTGCCCCACGAGGCGCCCGCTTTGCGATTGATAGCCCGTGCCGCGCGCGGTTCGATGCGCGATGCCCTGAGCCTGACCGATCAGGCCATGGCTTTTGGGGCGGGTCATGTCATGTTGTCATCGGTCCAGCACATGCTGGGATCGGTGGATCGAGGCCATGTGTTGGCTTTGATCGAAGCCTTGGCCCAAGGCGATGGACGGCAAGTGGTGCAAACGGTCGATCAGTTGCGCGACCTGGGCTTGAACGCTGCCTCTACCTTGGAGGACATGACTGTGGTGCTCCAGCACATGGCGGTGTGGCAAGCCGTGCCCGCTGTGGCCGAAGACGACAGCTTGGATGAGGATGCCCGGGCCGAGCGCCATTTGGCCCGATTGATGCCCGCCGATGAAACCCAGTTGCTCTATAGCATGTGCTTGCATGGGCGCGCCGAACTGGGCTTGGCGCCCGATGAGTATGCTGCCTTGACCATGGTGCTGCTGCGATTGTTGGCATTCAAATCGCCCCAGACCCACCACCCTGAGGCGGAAAAAAAAAGCCTGAAATCCGCTGAATCGCCATCCCCTTCAACCCCATCACCCACCGAATGCCCAGTGGGTTTACCGCCAGGGCGCCAATTGCCAGTGCGCGAGGTCAATGCCAAACAGCCCTTCACAGCGCAGTCGGTTTCTCTCGAACCTGTGCAAGCGGGTGGTGCGGTTGCGGTGCGCGACCCCGGACCCTCGGCCGAGCGATTGGACCGGCCTCTGGGCTCGCCCGAGTTGGTATTGATCACCACCGAAGAGGGCGACTTTTGGCACGACGTGGTGCAACAAATGGTGGCCGCTGAGCGCATCACAGCGCTGGTGCGCGAGTTGGCCTTGCAGTCGCAATTGGTGGGCCGCGACTCCCAGGAGTGGTTGTTGCGCATCGAGCGTGAATCCTTGCACAACCCCACTGCCCGAGAGCGATTGGAGTTGGCCTTGGCCGACTCCGGCCACGCGGTGCGTTTGAGCCTGGAGGTCGGCCGTGTGACCGATAGCCCCGCCAAACGTGCGGCCGCTTTGGCCGCTCAGCGACAAAGGCAGGCAGAAGCCATCATCCTGGGCGACCCCTTTGTGCAAAGAATGATGCGCCAATATGGCGCGAAAATCGTTCCCGGATCTCTTAAACCCGCATGAAAGAAAACCACCATGTTCAACAAAGGACAACTCGCTGGCCTGATGAAGCAAGCCCAGGCCATGCAAGACAACATCAAAAAAACCCAGGAAGAGCTGGCCCACATCGAAGTCTCCGGTGAATCGGGTGCCGGGTTGGTCAAAATTTTGATGACCTGCAAGTACGAGGTCAAACGTGTGAGCATTGACGCGAGCTTGCTCAACGACGAAAAAGACATGTTGGAAGACTTGGTGGCCGCTGCTTTCAATGATGGCGCTCGCAAAGCCGCTCAGACCACAGAGGAGCGCATGGGCAAACTCAACGCGGGCTTGCCCCCGGGCATGAAACTGCCGTTTTGATGACCAGCAGCCCCAGCCTGGAGGCCCTGATGGTGGCCTTGCGCCGCCTTCCAGGGGTGGGTGTCAAGTCGGCCACCCGCATGGCCCATCATTTGTTGCAAAACGACCGTGAAGGTGCGCAATTGATGGTGCAAGCCATTGCCCAAGCCTTGGACAAAGTGGGGCATTGCCAGCGCTGCCACACCTTGTCGGAATGGTCGGTGTGCGCCATTTGTGCCGACCCAAAACGCGACCCCACCCGCTTGTGTGTGATTGAAACCCCTGCCGACCAATTGGCGTTGGAGCGCACCGGGGCTTACCATGGGGCTTATTTTGTGCTGATGGGTCGCATCAGCCCGATTGAAGGCATGGGCCCGCACGAAATGGGCTTGCAAAAACTGATCGATCGCGCCTGTGACGGTCAAGTGCAAGAAGTGATTTTGGCCACCAACTTCACCGCGGAAGGCGAGGCCACCGCCCATGTGATTGGTGAAGTGCTGAAAAAACAAGGTATCCAAGTCAGTCGCCTCTCGCGCGGGGTGCCGATTGGCAGCGAGTTGGAGTTTGTGGACCTGGGCACGATCGCCCATGCCTTGCTGGACCGGCGAAACACTTGAGTGGCACCGAAGCATCGCGATCGCTGCCCGGGCGAGGCGATCACTGCGCTTTCACGGTAGGTGGGTTTGGGTTTTTAGCAGTCCTTTTTTTGGACTGGGATTTGGTGGGGAAGGATTTACCAGCCACAAAAACCACCAATGATTGACCGGCCTTGACCGAACTGCTTGGGCTGAGCTTGTTCCATTCGGCCAATTGCTCGATGCTCACCTTGTAGCGGGTGGCCACGGATTGAAGGTTGTCTTGGGGTTTGGCTTTGACCACCAATCGTTTGAGCTGGGCTTCGGGAGACAGGTCAAGCCGTCCGTTGTCGGCAATGGACGAAGAGACATCTTCCTCCATGCGCACCGACCGAGGTACCAACAGGGCGGAGCCCGACTTGATCAGCATGTGCGGCGGAATCCCGTTGAGCGCTCTGAAATCGGCCTCCTTCATGCCTGCGCGCTTGGCGGCTTCGGCCACTTTGATGTTTTTTGGGGTCACCCAGGCGGTCCAACTGGCCATGCGGGCCTCACCGTGAAGGGCAAAATTGCGCATGAAGGTTTCGGCATTGTCCCAAGGCAACAGCAATTGCGGCGTGCCCGCTGCCAGCAACACAGGGCGGTTGGCCGAGGGGTTGAGGGATTTGAAATCCTCCAGAGACACATCGGCCAATTTAGCGGCCAATTGGACATCGATGTCACGGGTCAGCGGCACGGTTTGAAAGTAAGGGTGGTTGGGAATGTGCGGCAGCTGCAGGTTGTAGACCTGTGGCGTGGCCACAATGTTTTTCACCGCTTGCAGCTTGGGCACGTAGTAGCGCGTTTCGTTGGGCATGCTCAAGTCGGAATAAGTCAGCCCTGCTTGGTTGCGTTGGTTGCGCGCCAAGGCTTTGCCCACATTGCCTTCGCCCCAGTTGTATGCGGCCAAGGCCAAATGCCAGTCGCCAAACTGGGTGTGCAATTTTTGCAGGTAGTCCAAGGCAGCCCGTGTGGAGGCTAGCACGTCGCGGCGGTCATCTCGGAAAGCGTTTTGCTTGAGGTCAAAATTTTTGCCGGTGGCCGGCATGAACTGCCACATGCCCGTGGCCCTTGCGGTCGAGACCGCTTGTGGGTTGAAAGCGCTTTCTATGAAAGGCAACAAGGCCAGCTCGGTGGGCATGCCACGGCGTTCAATTTCCTCCACGATGTGGTAGAGGTATTTGCTGGAGCGATCGGTCATCCGTTGCAAATAGTCCCCGCGTGCGGCATACCACTGGGTGCGATCCAGCACCAAAGGACTTTCCAAATCCGGCATGGCAAACCCGCGCCGAATGCGTTCCCACAAATCCATCGGCAAGTCCATGCGGGGAATGGCCGTGGTGCTCGCCGGGGTGGGTGGCAAAGGGCGCAAAGGGGTTAGGGTTTCAGCGTTGGGCAATGGGTTCATCGCTTCCACCGGGGGTGGAGATGGTTCACGCCTTTGGTCATTCCCATTGGGGATACCGACTGCGCCGGAGTTGTGGGCCAGGGGCTGGGTGGTGACACATGCGGTGGTCAAACAACCGATGAGCGCTATCCAAAAAAATCGGTGGATCAAAATTTGTTTTTCCATTCGCGCAGCTGGGCAAAGACCGCCACCTCGTCCAGGGCTTGTGGGTAGCGCTGCGTCACCGCTTGCACCACAGAGGCTTGTCGGCTGCGCATAAAGGGGTTGATGGCCAGTTCCTGGGCCAGGGTGGAGGGCAGGGTGGGCTGGTCCTGCGCGCGCAAGCGCTGACACAAAGCATGGTAGGCCAACAATTCTGCGTTGTGGGGCTCGACCGCCATGGCAAAACGCAGATTGGACAGGGTGTACTCATGGGCACAGCAAACCTGGGTGTTGCCGGGTAATGCGGCGAGCCGGTCCAAAGAGTCCAGCATTTGGGCCGCAGTGCCCTCAAACAAGCGCCCGCAGCCACCGGAGAACAAGGTGTCGCCGCAAAACAGCAAAGGGGTGGTGTGTGCTGCGGGGACAAAGTAGGCGATGTGGCCAGCGGTGTGTCCAGGCACATCGATCACTTCAATCCGATGGCCTTGCCAATCAAAGGCATCTCCGCCACTGACCGGGACAAACGGGCCGGGAATGGCTTCCCCCGCAGGTCCATAAACCGTTGCCTGGGTGGCATTGCGCAGCATGTCCACGCCACCGGTGTGGTCTGCATGGTGGTGGGTGACTAAAATGGCTTGCAACTGAAGTTGTGTGCGCTGCAGCGCTTGCAGCACAACTTCGCCATCACCGGGATCCACCACCACCGCGTGGGTGTGGTTGTGCCACAGCCACAGGTAGTTGTCGTTGAAGGCGGGAAGTGGTGTCAGTTGCATGGAGCTTCAAATTATAGAAACCCCTGGATTGAACGCTTGGTGGCAGAGTCCACCGGGGCAATATGTGTTGAACTGGCAGCAGTTGCAATTTGACCGCGTGGTCGGCGACTTGTTTGGCTACCACGCTTTGCAAGTGGGTTTGCCCCACATCGACACCTTGCGCCTCAACCGGATGCCGCATCGGTGGATGGCTTGCCCAAACGCCAGCGACTTGCAATGGTGGATCACCCGCTTGCCGCAGGGCAATGCCGCACCCAAACCCGTATCGGTCTTGCTCGCCGAATCGGTGGCATTGCCGTTTGCCGATCAGTCGCTGGATTTGGTGGCCCTGCCCAATGGGCTGGAGACCAGCCTTGACCCCCATGCCACATTGCGCGAGGTCGAGCGGGTGCTGGTCCCTGAGGGAAGATTGGTGATTTCTGGGCTCAACCCCATGAGTTTGTGGGGCTTGCGCCAGCAAAGAACCCAATGGCTCAAGCGCTGGGGCTTGGGCGCGGAATTCGTGCCCGATATGGGCGATTGGATGGGGTATTGGCGTTTGCGTGATTGGCTCAAACTGCTGAGCTTTCAGATCGAACGGGGCAACTTTGGCATTTACCGCCCGGCGGTCAACCAACAAATCTGGTTGCAACGCTGGGCCTGGATGGACAAGGCGGGTGAGCGTTGGTGGCCCATTCTGGGAGCGGCTTATTTTTTGGTGGCTATCAAGCGCGTTCAGGGCCTGCGCTTGTTGGGTGCCAAATGGCGCCGGGCTGCGGCGGTGGCGGTGCGTCAGACCAGCACCGCCAAAACCCGGCCCGTGTTGACCCGGCGACAAGTTGACGAGGTGGTCGATGAAATGCGTTGAGATTTACACCGATGGGGCATGCAAGGGGAACCCAGGGCCTGGGGGATGGGGTGCATTGCTCATCAGCGCCGGGCGGGAAAAAGAAATGTTTGGCGGTGAAAGCATGACCACCAACAACCGCATGGAGCTGACCGCGGTGATAGAGGCCCTGCGCGCCCTCAATCAACCCTGTGATGTGGTGTTGCATTTGGACAGCGAGTATGTGCGCAAAGGCATCACCGAATGGCTGGCGGGTTGGAAGGCCCGCGGCTGGCGCACCGCATCCAAGCAACCGGTCAAAAACCTGGATTTATGGCAAAGCCTGGACCAAGTGGTCAATCAGTCGGGCCACCGCATCGTTTGGCGCTGGGTCAAAGGCCATTCGGGTGACCCTGGCAATGAGCGGGCTGACCAATTGGCCAATTGCGGCGCCGATTCTGTGATGTCATCAATGTGACAGGTGTCGAAGCCACTTTTTCCAGCCGGGCCCTGAATCCCGGCCTGTCTATCCCCCACAATTGGCGATTGCAATCACAATTTGTCTCTTCCAAACCTTTAGATATGGCAACAAAAATCATTTATCCCGTGGTGGCGATCCTTGGCATTGCTGCAGCTTCCGGTGCGGCTTGGTGGTACCAACAGCCCCATAAGGCGGGCCCGGAGATTGTCACCCTCAAACCCAACACCGGTCCCCCCCCTGCGGCGGGTGGTGGTGCTGGTGGTGCCCCTGGTGGGCCCCGGGCGATGGGCGTCGAGGTGGCCCAGGTGGTCAAGATCAGCATCCGCGACGATGCCCAAACAGTGGGCACTTTGCGCTCGCGCCAAAACGTGATGCTGCGCCCCGAGGTGGCCGGTCGGGTGTTGTCCTTGGGTTTCACCGATGGCAACCGGGTGCGCGCCGGTCAATTGCTGGTGCAACTCGACGATACCTTGCAGCGTGCAGAGGTGCAGCAGTCCTTGGCCCAGGTGTCCATTGCCAGCGCCAACCACAAGCGCAACCAAGATCTGGTGGCGCAAAATTTTGTGGCCCAGCGGGTGCTCGATGAAAGCGGTGCCAGTTTGCAAGTGGCCCAGGCCCAATTGGCCCTGTCTTGCGCCCGGCTCGACCGCATGCGCATCGTGGCCCCGTTTTCGGGCACCGTGGGCATCCGCAATGTCAACGTGGGCGACTACGTCAAGGACGGCGCCGACCTGATCAACCTGGAAGACATTGGCACCCTGTACGTGGACTTTCGCTTGCCCGAGCGCAACCAGGGCAAAGTGGTGGCTGGCCAGGTGGTGGAGTTGGACATCGATGCCATGCCCGGCCGCATGTTCAAAGCCAAGGTCGAAGCGGTCGATCCATTGATCGACGCCAATGGCCGCTCGATTGGCGTGCGTGCTGTGATGGCCAATACCGCCGG
>RFNL01000231.1 GCA_009927195.1 Betaproteobacteria bacterium
CCGCGCATGGCGGTTCGATCGGCGACAAAGGCTTGTACCTGAGCGGGGTCTTGGTCGCCAAAAAAGTGTTTGGCGGCCAGGGGATTGAAGTTATAGGCCATGGCCACCGGGAACAACAGGGCATCGGCCCACTGGGCCACGGTGCGCACCAAGCCTTGTTGGCCCGCCGGATACAGGCTGGGTGTGGGGGCCAGGTGTTCCAGCACATCGCAGATCAAGGCGGTGTCGCAGTAAATGTCTGCGCCAATTTGCAGGAAAGGGGTGCGCCGATGCCCGCCCGTCAAGGCCACTACGTCGGGCTTGGGCATCTTGCTGGGGATGAAAACGCTGTGCCAAGCCAGTTTTTTATGCCCCAAGATCAATCGAATCTTTTCGGCAAAGGGTGACCGTGGGTAATGGTGCAGGATCAGTTCCACCATGGGTAAATCACCTCAAATCAATTGAACCAATTGCTTGCCCAGGTTTTTCCCCTTGAGCAAACCCAAAAATGCCTGCGGGGCTGAGGCCAAGCCCTGGGCCACGGTTTCACGAGGTCGAAACTGCCCGCTGCCGACCAATTGGCCCAGTTCTTTGAGCGCAGGGGCCCAATCATCGGGATGCTCGCTCACGATAAAGCCTTGGACCTTGAGCCGGTTGACCAAGATCAACGAGGGATTGGCCATGGGAATGGGATGGCCGTTGTAGCCAGCGATCATGCCGCACACGGCGATGCTGGCAAATGGGTTCAGGCGCAGCATCACTGCATCGAGCGCCATGCCGCCAGCATTTTCAAAATGACCATCGATGCCATGGGGGCAAGCCTGTTTCAAGGCCTTGGACAGCGACAGGTAATCGGTATGGGCCTTGTAATCGATGCAGGCATCAAAACCCAGCTCTTGGGTCACGTAATTGCATTTCTCCTCGCCCCCGGCGATGCCCACCACCCGGCAGCCCCTGGCTTTGGCCAAGGCACCCAAGGCGCTGCCCACGGCCCCGCTGGCGGCACTGACGGTCAAGGTTTGACCGGCCTTGGGATCAATGATGCGCACCAAACCGTGCCAAGCGGTCACACCGGGCATGCCCACAGCACCCAGGTAATGGCTGATCGGCACATGGGAGGTGTCGACACTGCGCAGCGCACCCGGCACATTGGCATCGACCGCGCTGAAAAGCTGCCAACCGCCCATGGACATCACTTTATCGCCGACTGCAAATTGGCTGTGGCGGCTTTGCGCCACCTCACCCACGGTACCGCCAATCATCACGCTGTCGAGCGGTTGCGGGGCGGCATAGCTTTTGCCGTCGTTCATGCGCCCGCGCATGTAAGGGTCCAAACTCAGGTAGTGGTGGCGCACCAGAACTTGCCCGTCTGACAGGGTGGGCATGGGGGCGCTGACCCAGGCAAAGTCCTCCACGCTGGGCTCCCCTTTGGGGCGACGGGCCAAAAGCCACTGATGGTTGGTGGTCATGCGTTTCTCCTGAGATCAATCGGTGGCAATGGGCGCATTGGTTTGGCCTGAGCGTTGTCGATCCACATACCGAAAGGTGGCGGTGGCGTGGGCGCAGCGGGCTTTGGCCGCATCAAAAACCGTGGCCTCTACAAATGCCATCCGTTGGGTGCGGTGCAACAAACGACCATGGGCCCACAGGTCACCGCGCACGGCTTGCATGAAGCTGGTTTTCATTTCAATCGTCAACACGCCTTTGGTTGCGTCCACACTGCGGGCCGCACTGGCCATGGCCACGTCCAAGACGGTCATCAAGGTACCACCGTGAATCACGGCAAAGGAGTTGTCGTGGGCTGGCTTGTAGGGCAAGAAAAGTTCTGATTCGCCATTTTCAAAGCGCTGCAATTGCAAGCCCAGCATGGCCACAAAGGGGATGTGAATGCCAAACCCCCCATCGCCGGGACTGATCTGTGAAGCCATGGCGGTCAGCCGCCGGTGATGACACTGACACCACCGTCCACCGCCATCCATTGACCGGTGATGTGCTTGCCCGCGTCTGAGGCCAGCAACACGCAAAGGCCTTTGAGGTCTTCATCGTCACCCAAGCGATTCAAGGGGGCATGGGAGGCCAAGGTGTCACCCATTTTGGCCAAGGTGGCGGCGGTCAATTTGCTGGGGAAGAAGCCCGGGCAGATGGCGTTAACGCGAATATTGTGGGCACCCCACTCGGCGGCCAATGCTCGGGTGAAATTGATCACCGCCCTTTGGAGGTGTTGTAGGCGATCATGTTCATCCCTTTGGGGTTGCCACCCAGGCCAGCGATGGATGCGATGTTGATGATGCTGCCCTGGCGACGGCCGATCATGTCGTGCTTGCCGATGAATTGGCTGAGCAAAAAATAACCCCGCACATTGAGGTTCATCACCTTGTCCCAAGCCTCCAGGGGATGGTCCTCGGCGGGCGCACCCCAACTCGCACCGGCGTTGTTGACCAAAATGTCCACATGGCCCAATTGTTTCAAGGCTTGCTCAGCCAGGCGGTGGATGTCCTCCTCTTTGGCGCAATCGGCGGCCAGCGCAGTGGCTTGCAACCCAGCCGCTTGGAGCTCGCAGACGGCCTCATCCAAATCGGCTTGCTTGCGCGAACTCAGCAGCAAGCGGGCACCGGCCTCGCCCAATGCGTGGGCCAATTGCAGGCCCAGGCCCCGAGACCCCCCTGTGACCAAGGCGGTTTTGCCATGCAGATCAAACAACTGATTGACGGTACGGGTCATGGTCGGGCTCCAGGCACTCACAAATAAAAGATTCAGTACCGCCGGGCTGGGCAGGCTTGCAATTGGCAAAACGGGTGTAGCGGACTAGAACACCTCAAACACACCCGCCGCACCCATGCCACCGCCGATGCACATGGTGACGCACACCCGTTTGGCGCCGCGGCGTTTACCTTCAATCAAGGCGTGGCCGGTCAAGCGTTGGCCACTCACACCGTAGGGGTGACCCACGGCAATCGCACCACCGTTGACATTGAGCAAATCGGCAGGGATGCCCAATTTGTCGCGGCAATACAGCACTTGAACCGCAAAGGCTTCGTTGAGTTCCCACAGGTCGATGTCTTGCATGCTCAAGCCCAAGCGCTTCAAAACTTTGGGGATCGCATACACCGGTCCAATGCCCATTTCATCGGGCTCGCAACCCGCGACCGCAAAGCCCAGAAAGCGACCCAGGGGTTTGAGGTGGTGCTGGGTGGCGTAGGCTTCACTGGTGATGACGCAGGCGCCAGCACCGTCAGAAAACTGGCTGGCATTGCCCGCGGCCACCACCCCACCGGGTATGGCGGGCTTGATGCCAGAGATGCCCTCGACGGTGGAGCCCTCACGAAGGCCTTCGTCCACGCTCACCGTGACTTGCTTGGTCATCATGCCCATGACCTTGTCAACCACGCCCGCTTGCACTGTGATCGGGGCAATCTCATCGGTAAACTTGCCCGCAGCTTGGGCCGCGCAGGCTTTTTGCTGGCTGGCCGCACCGTAATGGTCCATGGCATCACGACCGATCCTGTAGCGTTTGGCCACTTGCTCAGCGGTTTGCAGCATGTTCCAGTAAATCTCGGGTTTTTTCTTGTTCAGCGCGGGGTCCATCAACATGTGCTGGTTCATCTCTTGCTGCACACAAGAAATGCTTTCCACGCCACCGGCCACATACACATCGCCCTCACCGGCGATGACGCGTTGCGCCGCTAAGGCGATGGTTTGCAAACCCGATGAACAAAAGCGGTTGATGGTCATCCCACTCACGGTGATCGGGCAATCGGCCATGAGCGCAATTTGACGAGCGATGTTGACACCTGTGGCGCCCTCTGGGTTGGCACAACCCATGATCACGTCTTCGACTTCCGAGGGCTGAATGCCTGCCCGCGCGATCGCGTGTTTGACCGCGTGACCACCCAAGGTGGCCCCATGGGTCATGTTGAATGCGCCGCGCCAGCTTTTGGCCAAGGGTGTGCGAGCGGTTGAAACGATGACAGCGTTGGTCATGGTGGTTCCTTAGTTGAATGTTTTGCCTTCGGCCACCAATTGCGCCAGCAAGGGCGCAGGCTGCCAAAACTGGGCATCATCATGGGGATTGAGGGCAAAACGTTTCATGGCTTGCACCACATTGAACAATCCCAGCTGATCGGCGTAGAGCATGGGGCCACCGCGGTAGATGGGGAAGCCATAGCCGGTGATGTAGACCATGTCGATGTCACTGGCGCGGGCCGCAATGCCCTCTTCCAAAATATAAGCCGCTTCGTTCACCAGCGAGAACACCAAGCGCTGCACAATTTCCTCGTCGCTGATGTTGCGCGGCTTGATGCCCATCTCGGTGCGGTGCTTGGCGATCATGTCTTCCACGTCTTTGTTGGGAATCGCATCGCGTTTGCCGGCCACATAGTCGTACCAGCCTTTGCCCACTTTTTGTCCAAAGCGGCCTTGCTCGCACAACAGGTCGGCGGTTTTGCTGTATTTCATGTCGGGCTTTTCCACATAGCGGCGCTTGCGGATGGCCCAACCGATGTCGTTGCCCGCCAGGTCGCCCATGCGAAAGGGCCCCATGGCAAAACCAAAGGCCTCCACCGCCTTGTCCACTTGCTGCGGCGTGCAACCCTCTTCAATCAAAAAACCCGCTTGACGGCTGTATTGCTCGACCATGCGGTTGCCAATGAAGCCATCGCACACACCAGACACCACAGCGGTTTTCTTGATCTTCTTGGCCATATCCATGACGGTGGCCATGATGTCTTTGCCAGTGGCCGAACCGCGCACCACCTCCAGCAATTTCATGACATTGGCAGGACTGAAGAAGTGCAAACCCACCACATCTTGGGGGCGGTTGGTGAAATGGGCAATGGCGTTCACATCGAGGGTGGAGGTGTTGGATGCCAGGATGGCGCCAGGTTTCATCACCTCGTCGAGCTTTTTGAACACCTGTTTCTTGACGCCTATCTCCTCGAACACGGCTTCAATGACCAAGTCGGCATCTTTCAAGTCCTCGTAATTCAAGGTGGTGGACAACAGGCCCATGCGTTGCCGCAATAGGTCTTCCTTCAACTTGCCTTTTTTCACCTGGGCTTGGTAATTGTTTTCGATCACGGCAAGGCCTTTGTCCAAGGCTTCTTGCTTCATCTCCAAGATTTTGACGGGGATGCCGGCATTGAGAAAGTTCATGCTGATGCCGCCACCCATGGTGCCCGCGCCAATCACGGCAACGCTCTTGATCTCGCGCTTGGGCGTGTCGGCCGGCACATCGTCAATTTTGGAAGTGGCACGTTGGGCCATGAACAAATGACGCAATGCGCGGCATTCAGGGGTCCACATCAAGTTGGTGAATATTTCGCGCTCGGCACGCATACCCTCGTCAAACGCCATGGTGGTGGCGTTTTGCACCGCCTCAATGCATTTCAACGGGGCCGGGTATTTGCCCTTGGTCATGCCATTGACCATGTTGGTGCTGAATTTGAAAAAAGCCTGGGCATTGGGGTGTTTGCAAGGCAGGTCGCGCACCCGGGGCAAGGGCATGCCGGGCACCAGGTTTTGCAACACCTCATGGGCAAAGTCAGCGGCCTCATGGGCCAGTGTTTGGGTCGAACTCGCCATCTGATCAAATAATTTTTGACCCGGCAGCATGGCCAGCATCTCGCTTTTGACCGGTTCGCCACTGACGATCATGTTCAGCGCCGCTTCCACCCCCAGCACACGCGGCAGACGTTGTGTGCCCCCAGCGCCAGGGGTCAAGCCCAGCTTGACCTCGGGCAAAGCCACGTCGCATCCAGGCGCAGCGATGCGGTAGTGACAGCCCAGGGCCATCTCCAAACCCCCGCCCATGGCCACCGTGTGCAACGCGGCAATCACCGGTTTGGTGGCGTTTTCCAAGGCCTTGATGACACTGAGCAAATTGGGTTCCTGAATGGCTTTGGGAGAGCCAAACTCCTTGATGTCGGCACCGCCCGAAAACGCCTTGCCGGCACCGGTCAGCACGATGGCCTTGATCTGATCATCGGCCAGGGCTTTTTCAAGCCCCGCAACAATGGCCAGTCGGGTGCTCAAGCCCAGGCCATTGATGGGTGGATGGTTCAGGGTGATCACAGCCAAGTCGCCTTGGACGGTGTAGTCAGCGCTCATGCAATAGTCCTTTGGAAAAATCCCCATCCCCCCAGGCGATGGCGTGTGTCTAGGATATCAAAAAAGAACGGCCGTTCTTTTTTCCGATCGAGGGTCAGCTGAGCCCTCAGACCTCCAACCATTCACGGCGCACATCGGGCCGTTGGGTGAATTCTGCCGGTGTGCCCTGGAACACCACCTCGCCATGGCCCATGACCAAGACGCGATCTGAGATGTCCAAAGCGATGGTGAGTTTTTGCTCAATCAACAAGATGGCAATGCGCTGAGATTGCAAAGTTTGCAAAAAATGCGCCACCTGATCCACGATGAGCGGGGCCAAACCCTCCGTGGGCTCATCGATCAGGATCAAGTCGGGCTCACCCATCAAGGTTCGGCACAGGGTCAGCATCTGTTGTTCACCGCCCGACAAAACCCCTGCTGGCACATGCTGGCGCTCGCGCAAGCGCGGAAACAACTGATACATGTCTTCAAACGACCATCGGCTGCGCTGGCCGGGCCGCTTTTGCCCCAGCATCAGGTTTTGATGCACCGTCAGACGCGGAAATACATCGCGGTTTTCAGGCACATAACCCAAGCCCAAGCGGGCAATTTCATGCGGCGGTTTACCCAGCAAAGACTGACCGCGCCAGCGCAAAACACCTTGGGACTGCACCAAGCCCATGATGGCTTTGGCGGTGGTGCTGCGGCCCGAACCATTGCGCCCCAACAAGCTGACGATTTCACCCTCACGCACAGTGAAATCCACGCCGTGCAGCACATGGCTTTTACCGTAATGGGCATGCAGGCCTTGGACTTCAAGCATGCGCTGTCCGCCCCTCCGCTTGAACACCCAAATAAGCGCTTTGCACCTGTGGGTTTTGGCGCACCTTATCGGGTGTGTCAAACGCCATTACCTGACCTTGCGCCAATACAGCAATCTTGTCGGCCAATTCAAACACAACTCCCATATCGTGCTCAACCATCAGCAAAGTTTTTCCATGCGTGACCTGGCGGATGAGGTCGATGAAGTGCCGGGTTTCACTGCGGCTCATGCCCGCTGTGGGCTCATCGAGCAGCAGCACCGCACTGTCGCTGCCCAAGGTGACCCCCAGCTCCAAAGCCCTTTGCTCTGCATAGGTCAGGTTCATGGCCAGGCTGTGTCGTTTGTGGCCCAAACCCAATTGATCGAGCAATGCCTCGGTGCGTTGGTTGGCGTCTTTCAGGCCGGATAAAAACTTCCAGCAGCTGTAACCATGACCCAAAGACCACAGCACACTGCAGCGCAGGTTTTCGTACACCGACATGGCGGCGAATAAATTGGTGATTTGAAAGCTGCGCGCCAAGCCCATGCGGTGAATGGCATGGGGTGGCAAGCCATCGATGCGCTGGCCATTCAATTCGATGCGTCCCTTTTGGGGTTTGAGCTTGCCGCTGATGAGGTGAAACAAGGTGGATTTACCCGCCCCATTGGGGCCAATGACGGCCACTCTTTCACCCGTCTGAACCTCCAAATCAATGCCCTGGATCACCAGGGTATGGCCAAAATGCCTGTGCACCCCTTGCAAGGACAATGCAACGCTCATGGCTGACCTCGTGGCGTGTCTGCCATGGCTTGCGACCACACCCGATCCCATTGTTTTTGACAGTAAACCCAACCCGCCAATCCCAGCACCAAGATCGAGACGGCCGCTACCCAAGGCCCTGGCTGATGAACAGCCCATTGGACCCCCAGCCAGCGCATCGGCTGACCCCCCAGGGTTTGCAGTTGTTGGTGGTAGAAAAACTCAATGGCGCTGGTCGCCCCCAAAACCGCCATCGCCGCACTGGCCAGCAATGCCCCATACCAAGGCCACAAAAGCGCGGCACCGGCTTGGCGCATCCAGTGCCAATGCCACAAGGCGATGCTGGCCATCCCGCCCGGTGCAAACATCACCATGCCCATGAACACCAGACCCAGGTACAAAAGCCATGCTGGAGACCATTCAGACAACAAAACCGCAGACACCACCATGCCCACCGCGCCCAATATGGGGCCAACGAAAAACCCTGCCCCACCCAAAAATGTGAACAACAAATACGCGCCGGAGCGGGTGGCACCCACTACCTCGGCGGTAACGATTTCAAAATGCACCACACCCATGCCCCCCGAAATACCGGCAAAAAACCCGGCAATGATAAAAGCCAGGTAGCGCACCCGTTGTGGTTGATACCCAATGAAAGACAAACGCTCGGCGTTGTCGCGCACGGCATTGAGAAGCCGGCCCAGGGGTGTTTGGGTAAAGGCGTACATCAAACCCACGCAAACCCAGGTGTAGGCCGCGATCAAAAAATACACCTGTGTTTGCGTCTTGAAATCCACGCCCCAGACTGGCCTACCCTGAACCCGGTTACCCGACAAACCGGCTTCGCCACCGAAAAAATCAGAAAACATCAGCGACATGGCAAACACCAGTTCGGCCAATCCCAAAGTGATCATGGCCAAAGTGGTGCCCGATTTGCGGGTGGTGACAAAACCCAAAATGACCGCAAAGCCCATGCCACACAGGCCACCCACCAAAGGAATCAGGCTGATGGGCACTGCAAAACCACCGCTGCCAGACCATTGCATCACGTGCATGGCCATATACGCCCCCAAGCCGGAATAAACCGCATGGCCAAAGCTGAGCATGCCGCCTTGGCCGAGCAAAATATTGAAAGACAAACAAGCCACCATGGCAATGCCCACCTGGGTCAACACGGCCTGGGCAAATGGGGTGTCAAACACCCAGGGTGCCAGCAATAAGACAGCGGCCAAAAGCGCCATCCAGATTTTGGCTTGACCCCTTGGGAGTTGGGCGTGGGTCACAAAAGGCCTGGGCATGGGTCAGTCCTCACGCTGACCCATCAAGCCCTTGGGCCTGAACACCAGCATCAGGACCAAAAACAAATACGGCAAGATAGGTGCGGCCTGGGAAAGGGTTAAGTTCGACCAAGCGCCAGAGGACACCGGGTAAGCGCTTGAAAAACCCAAATGTCGCAACATGTCCATTAAAGACAGGTCCACGGCAACTGCCCATGTTTGCACTGTGCCGATCAACACCGATGCCCAAAAGGCACCGGCCAAAGAACCCAATCCGCCAATCACGATCACCACAAAAGTCACCGAACCCACCGTCGCAGCCATCGAAGGCTCGGTGACAAAAGTGCTGCCACCTATCACACCGGCCAACGCAGCCAGCCCCGTGCCAACCCCAAACACCCACATGAAAACCCGCGGCACGTTGTGCCCCAAGGTTTGCACCGCCTGCGGATGGGTCAATGCCGCCTGGATCACCAAACCCACACGGGTGCGGGTGATCAGCCCCCACAGGCTCAACACCATGGCCAGGGCCACGGCCATCATGAATGCACGGCTGGCTGGAAAAGGCGAGCACACCACGTCCCCTTGGCACTGGGCCTGAGTCACCGCACCCCAGGCCCATTGCAGTCCGCTTGAACCCGGTCCGCCGATCAAGGTGAAAGCCGGTTTTTGCAACCAGGCCGGTGGGGCAAAAGCCACGGCGGAGCGACCCCACAGCAATTGCACCACCTCTAGCACCACATACGCCAAGCCAAAGGTGATGAGCAACTCTGGCACGTGGCCATAGGCATGAACCCGGCGCAAAAAGTATTTTTCAAAAATGCCACCCAAACAGCCGACTGCGATTGGGGCCAGCAGCAGCGCCGGCACAAAGCCCCAGATGCCATTCAAGATGTAACCCAGATAAGCCCCCAACATGTAGAAGCTGGCATGGGCGAAATTGAGCACACCCATCATGCTGAAAATCAAGGTCAACCCTGCGCTGAGCATGAACAGCAACAAGCCGTAGCTCACCCCATTGAGCAAAGAAATGAGAAAAAACTCCATGATCAGGCCGCTCCCGGCGAAGCAGCGCCATACAGACCTTGCACGGCCAAGGCAGGCATTGACTGGCGCGTCAAGGTGTCTTCATTTGGCAACTGGTCGGGGTGCTGGAGATATAAGGCTCAAAGGTTTTCACCGGTACCAAGGTCATGCCGGTGTTTTCGGGGTTATAGGGAAACTTTTTATCGGCTTTTTGCCAGACCGACATGAAAAGGGTTTGTTGCAACTGGTGATCGAGCTTGCGCATTTCCACCTCACCATTGAAGCTTTTGAGTTTCAAGCCGTGCATGGCCGCAGCGACCTTGACAGGATCGGTGGACTGGGCCTTGGCCATGGCCTCGCCCAGGTAATTGAAAATGTGAATAGCTGATCCGGTATAGAAATCGTCTTTGTACTTGGTCTGAAACTCTTTCATCCATTGGGCCATTTGACCGCCCATGTTGTAGTGGTTATAAGCAATTTGATACACGCGGCCCTCCCCGCCTTTGCCCAAAGCCGTCGGGGTGCCAGTCACCCCAGTGTAGTAGGTGAAGAATTTGCCATTGAAGCCGCCTTCGTTGGCGGCCTTGATCAACAAGGCCAGGTCTGAACCCCAATTGCCCGTGATCACTGTGTCGGCCCCAGAGGCCTTGATTTTGGCAATGTAGGGCGCGAAGTCACGCACTTGGGCCAAGGGATGCAGGTCTTCGCCCACAAACTGAATGTCAGGTCGCTTGCGTCCAATGGTTTCTTTGGCGTACTTGGCGACTTGGTGCCCATGAGAATAGTTTTGGTTGAGCAAATAGATTTTTTTGATTTCTGGCAGGTCTTTCATGAAGCTGCTCATGGCTTCCATCTTCATGGAGGTGTCGGCGTCAAACCGGAAATGCCAATAACTGCATTTGCTGTTGGTGAAATCGGGGTCGACCGCCGAGTGATTGAGGTAGATAACTTCTTTGCCAGGGTTGCGTTCATTGTGTTTGTTGATGGCATCGATCAATGCACCGGCCACCGATGAACCATTGCCTTGTGTGATGTAGCGCACACCCTGGTCCATGGCCGATTTGAGTGCATTCAGGCTTTCGGCGGGGCTGAGTTTGTTGTCAATGCCAATGACTTCGAACTTGACCCCTGCAGGATTGTTTTGGCTGAATTTATCGGCCAGGAACTGGAAGCTTTTGAGTTGGTTGGACCCCACCGGGGCCATCAAGCCCGATAAGGGGTCAATCCAAGCCACTTTGACAGTTTCACCTTTTTGGGCTTGCGCCCAACCACAGGCCGACAAGGCCAACATCAGCACGGCGGAACGAAAAGACAGGGACATCAGGGACTCCTCAGGGTGATTGATGAATTTGAATTAATATTTTCGGCGATGGGCCTGCCGATGGACACAGGGGTAAGCCCTGATCAGCGCTGGGAGGGCTTCACACCGCCGAGGGCAAGCGATAGCCTTTGAGCTGTTCACGCAGCTGGGTTTTCAGCATCTTGCCCGTGGCGCCCAATGGGATGGACGGCACAAACACCACATCATCGGGAATTTGCCATTTGGCGGTTTTGCCCTGGTAAAAAGCGAGCAAAGTGGTCGCATCCAATGGGCTATCGGGCTTTTTGACCACCACCACAATCGGTCGCTCGTCCCACTTGGGATGGGCCACGCCAATGCAAGCGGCCATTTGCACTTCGGGGTGGGCCATGGCGATGTTTTCGATGTCGATCGAACTGATCCATTCCCCACCAGACTTGATCACATCCTTGCTGCGATCGGTGATTTGCATGAAGCCATCGGGATCGATGCAAGCCACGTCTCCCGTGGAAAACCAACCATCGATCAATGGACTGGGGCCTTCTTGGCGAAAATACTCGGCCAGCACCCATGGGCCTTTGACCAGCAAGTCGCCAGTGGCTTTGCCGTCCCAAGGCAATTCTATGCCTTGGGGATCGATGATCTTCATGTCAATGCCATAAATGCACCGACCTTGTTTGAGTCGAATCTGCATTTGGGCCTCGGCATCGAGACTCAGGTGCTTGTTTTTCAAGGTGCACAAAGTGCCCAAGGGGCTCATCTCGGTCATGCCCCAGGCATGCAAAACCTCTACCCATAGTTGTGTTTAAAGGCCTGGATCATGGCTGGCGGACAGGCTGAGCCGCCAATCACCGTTCTTTGCAGGGTGCTGAAACGCAGTGCATTGGGGCCCATGTGGTTGAGCAACATTTGCCACACTGTGGGCACCCCAGCGGCAAAGGTCACGCCCTCGGCTTCGATCAAACCGTATACCGACGCACCATCCAAGGCCGGACCAGGAAAAACCATTTTGGCCCCCACCATGGCCGCGCTGTAAGGAATGCCCCAGGCATTCACGTGGAACATGGGCACCACGGGCAAGATGCTGTCGCGTGCAGACAAGCACATGACATCGGGCAAAGCAGCCGCGTAGGCATGCAAGATGGTGGATCGGTGACTGTACAAGGCCGCTTTGGGGTTGCCCGTGGTGCCACTGGTGTAGCACATGCTGGAGGCCGTGTTTTCGTCAAACTCAGGCCACTGATAGCTGCCACTTTCGGTGGACAGCCAGGTTTCGTAGCTGCGCAAACCTGGGATGCTGGTTTGCGCTGGCAAATGCGCGTCGTCACACAAAGCGATCCAGTGTTTCACCGTGCTGCAATGGGCATGGATTTTTTCGATGATGGGCAAAAATGTCAGGTCAAAACACAAGACTTGGTCGCTGGCATGATTGGCAATCCACGCGATTTGATCCGGGTGCAATCGCGGGTTGATGGTGTGCAACACACGCCCGGTGCCGCTGACACCAAAGTACAGCTCCAAGTGGCGATAGCCGTTCCAAGCCAAGGTGGCCACGCGATCGCCAAAAGCCAAAGACAACTTGTCCAGCGATTGAGCCACTTGTCGCGACCGTTTGGCAATACCCGCCCAATGGGTGCGGTGAATATCGCCTTCCACACGGCGTGAAACCACTTCGACATCACCATGGTGCTTTTCCGCAAATTGGATCAAGGAGGAAATGGCCAATCCCTGACCTTGCATTAATCCCAACATAAAGGCCCCCTTGCATTGCCGTTTCAAAAAAACCTATTTTGCATGGATTCCATGCGGGGAAAACCCCATGATCCAGGGGCAAGCAAGCTGCCAGAGTGCCAGATGACCTGACCTTCACGGGTCCTTTTTCAAACCCCGACAATCACGCCCATGTTGGAAACCAGCTTTGACACAAACAAACCGTCGGCCCACCTTGTCGGTAAACCACTGACCTGGTCTTGTGGTTTGCACAGCTTGGGCGAGCCCTTTTTCACACCCACCTTGCCCACGCCGATGGGCGATGCCCATTGGGTGTCCCAAAACCGGGCTTTTGGCCAAGAGTTGGGCTTGGACGATGCGTTCTGGGACGACCCCATGAGCCTGCTGGCCTTGAGTGGCAATGCCGTGTGGCCGGGCTCGCAACCCGTGGCCAGTGTGTACAGTGGCCATCAATTCGGGGTATGGGCGGGCCAACTCGGCGATGGCCGGGCTGTGTCTTTGGGCGAATTGGACACCCCCATAGGTCGCCAAGATTGGCAACTCAAAGGAGCGGGGCCTACGCCCTACTCTCGCCGGGGCGATGGCCGAGCTGTGCTGCGCTCGAGCATCCGTGAATACCTGTGCAGCGAAGCCATGCATGGGCTGGGCATACCCACCACCCGCGCTCTGGCCTTGTGCGCATCCAAACTGCCGGTTTGGCGCGAAACAGTGGAAACCGCCGCCGTGCTCACCCGGGTGGCCCCCTGCTTCATCCGTTTTGGCCACTTTGAGCACTTTGCCTCGGTGGGCGACAGCGATTCGCTTCAACGCCTGGTGCATGGCGTCATTGCACAGTTTTTCCCCGACATTGCCCTGCAACAACTCCCGTTGGAACAGGCCACTGTGGTGTGGTTAAAAACCGTGTCCCAACGCACCGCCGAGCTCATGGCCCAATGGCAAACGGTGGGTTTTTGCCACGGGGTGATGAACACCGACAACATGAGCGCCTTGGGCCTGACCCTGGATTACGGCCCGTTTCAGTTTTTGGATGCCTATGACCCCGAACACATTTGCAACCATTCCGACCATCAGGGCCGCTATGCTTATCAACGCCAACCGCAAGTGGCCTTTTGGAACCTGTTTTGTTTGGGCCAGGCCGTGGCCACGCTGGTGGGTGAAACCGAACCTGTGCTGCAAGCCCTCAACGTCTACAAAACCGCCTACCCCCATGCGCTGCAAGCGCGTTGGCGCCAAAAACTGGGTCTGAGCGCTGCCCATGGGGCAGATGCCGAATTGATCGATTCGGTTTTGCATTTGCTCAGCGACGGTGCGGTGGACTTCACCATTTTTTGGCGGCGTCTGAGCCAATCCGTGGCCGCCAGCGCCGAAATGGGGCCAGTGGAAACCGCATGGACACCGGTGCGCGATTTGTTTTTGGATCAACGCGCCTGGCTTGACTGGGAACGGCGCTACATCCATCGACTGGGCACGCAAGACCTGGGCACCACCGGTGCGGCCATGTTGCACGTCAACCCCAAATATGTGCTGCGCAACCACTTGGGCGAAACGGCCATTCAACAGGCCCAATTGGGTGACTTCAGCCAGGTGGATAATTTGCTTGCTTTGCTTCGCCATCCCTTTGACGAACATCCTGAATCGGCTCACCTGGCCGGTTTTCCGCCCGACTGGGCCTCATCCATTGCCATCAGCTGTTCCTCATGAAAATCCAAAAAACCGAAGCCGAATGGAAAGCCCTTTTGACCCAAAAAGGGGCTGAACCTTTGGCCTTTGCTGTGACCCGCCAAGCCGCCACCGAGCGCCCGTTCACCGGCAAGTACGATGGCCATTGGCAAACGGGTCGCTACCAATGCATTTGCTGCGGCCAAACCCTGTTTGAATCCGACACCAAATTTGATGCCGGCTGTGGTTGGCCCAGCTTTTACCAAGCGATTGATGAATCGGCCATTGCTGAACATGCCGACCGCAGTTTGGGGATGTTGCGCACCGAGACCTTGTGCGCCCAATGTGGTGCCCACTTGGGCCATGTTTTCCCGGATGGGCCACAACCCACGGGCTTGCGCTATTGCATGAATTCGGCGGCACTGGAATTTGTGCCCAAAGATCAGGATGCCACATGAAACTGCTGCTGGACTTCTTTCCCATCCTGTTGTTTTTCGGGGCTTTTAAATTTTGGGGAATTTTTGTCGCCACCTCGGTGGCCATCATGGCCACCCTGGTTCAGTTGGGATGGATGCGATTTCGCACGGGCCGCACCGAGCCCATGCAATGGCTGAGTTTGGCGGTGATTGTGGTGTTTGGCGGTGCCACGCTGGTGGCCCAAGACGAAACCTTCATCAAATGGAAGCCCACGGTCTTGTACTGGGCCATGGGAGGTGCCTTGATCATTGGGCAGGTGTTTTTTCGCCGCAATTGGCTGCAAAGCCTGATGAAAGGCCAAATGACATTGCCGGACCATGCCTGGCGGGTCATGCTGTGGAGTTGGTGTGGGTTTTTTGCCTTCATGGGTGTGATCAACCTCTGGGTGGCTTACCACTTTGACACGGACACCTGGGTGAATTTCAAGTTATTCGGCGGCATGGGATTGATGCTGGTGTTTGTACTGCTCCAAGCCGTTTATTTGGGACGCCAGATGCCAGCCGAGGACGACGCAACAGCCTCACCGGAGTCCAAAACATGACAACGCAGGCTGCCGACTTGCATCTGCGCCTGAGCGAACGGCTACAGCCTTTCCAACTCGAAGTGCTGGATGAAAGCGCGGACCATGCCGGCCATGTGGGGGCCAATGACGCAGGGCGTGGTACCCATTTTCGGGTTCGCATTGGGAGTGTGCTTTTCCATGGCTTGACCAGGGTCAAGCGCCATCGCCTTGTGTATGATGCGTTGCATGACTTCATCGACCAAGGCCTGCATGCCTTGGCCATCGAAATCGTCGACCCGCCCTCAGATTGAGCGGGCCTTCCCCAAATCTTCAGCCTGTGAGCTTTTTCCCATGAAACAACCGTTGTTCCGGTCTTTGTTGGCCGCATGTGCCCTGAGTGGCTTGAGCGTGGCCCTGTGGGCCCAAAACCTGGCCATCGTCAATGGCAAAGCCGTGCCCAAAGCCCGCGCTGAAGTCTTGGCCGAACAGTTGGCCAAGTCTGGCCGGCCCGTCACGCCGGAGTTGGAAGCGCAAATCAAAGAAGAGGTGATCAATCGCGAAATTTTCATGCAAGAAGCCATGCGGCGCGGTTTGGATGCATCTGACGATTACAAAAACCAATTGGAGTTGGCCCGTCAATCCATTTTGATCCGTGAACTGTTCAACGACCAACAAAACAAAGACAAAGTGACCGATGCCGATGTCAAGGCCGAATATGACAAGTTCGTGGCGACCAATGCAGGCAAAGAATACCGCGCACGCCACATCTTGGTGGAAAAAGAAGAACAAGCCAAGGCCATCGTGGCGAGTTTGAAAAAAGGTTCCAAATTTGAAGATCTGGCCAAAAAACAGTCCAAAGACCCTGGTTCAGGGGCCAATGGGGGCGATTTGGATTGGGCCGGTGCTGGCAATTACGTGAAAGAATTCTCTGATGCCATGGTCGCCTTGAAGAAAGGCCAGTTGACCGAAAAGCCGGTCAAAACGCAGTTTGGCTGGCATGTCATCCGCTTGGACGATGTGCGTGAAGCCCAATTACCCAAATTCGAAGAAGTCAAACCCCAAATTTCGCAGCAAATGTTGCAACAAAAAATGGGGCAGTTCCAACAAGAGTTGCGCGCCAAAGCCAAGATCGAATAATTGGCCGATCAGCCCACCCAACGGCGTGCGTTGACCCATATCTGCATCCAAGGGCTGGACTGATTCACATCGGCAGGACACCAACTCATTTGGAGGTTGCGAAACACCCGCTCGGGGTGGGGCATCATGGCGGTGAAACGGCCATCCGCCGTGGTGACAGCGGTCAGACCTGCTGGGCTGCCGTTGGGGTTTTGCGGATAACGCTCGGTGGGCTGGCCTTGCGCGTCGACGAAACGCATGGCCTGATGCACTTGGGTCAAATCACCTCGCAAGGCAAAGTTGGCATAACCTTCCCCATGAGAGACCGCAATTGGTAAACGCCATCCGGCCATGCCTTGAAAAAACAAACTCGGGGAATCGAGCACTTCCACCTGTGACAAACGGGCTTCAAAGCGTTCACTTTGGTTGGTGGTAAAGCGCGGCCAATGCGCTGCCCCCGGAATCAAATCGGCCAAGGCGGCCATCATTTGGCAACCATTGCACACCCCCAAACCAAAGCGATCGGTGTTTTGCATGAAGGCCTGGAATTGATCGGCCAGCATGGGGTTGAAGGCAATGCTGCGCGCCCATCCCACGCCAGCGCCCAAGGTGTCGCCATAGCTGAAACCACCACAAGCCACAAAACCGGCAAATGATGATAACTTTACGCGGCCTTGCTGCAGGTCGGTCATGTGGACATCGAAGGCCTCAAATCCAGCAGCATCAAAGGCATAGGCCATCTCCAGGTGGGAGTTGACCCCTTGTTCGCGCAGCACAGCCACCTTGGGGCGCGACACATTCAACATGGGCGCTGCGCTGCTCGGCTGGGCTGGATGGGGCACATGCCAATGCAAGGCGCTGGGTTGGGTGATGGCCGCATGCTCGGCATCGGCACCCTCGGGGTTGTCTCGCTCACGGCAAATTTTCCAACTGACCGCATCCCAGGCGAGCATGAGGTCGCCGATTTTGGCGTTGAAAATTTCTTTGGCATCGCGCCAAATGCTGATCTCGCCCTTACCGCGTGGCAGGACGGCATGGTCTGGCCGGGTTTTGCCAATCACATGGCTGTGCAGCGACAAGCCGTGGCTGCGCAGGACGCCCATCACGCGATCGCGATCTGCGGTGCGCACCTGAATGACCACGCCCAACTCCTCGTTGAACAGGGCTTGCAAACTGCGCTCATGGCGGCGCGCACCCACCTGGGACGACCAATTTTTGCTGTCACCGTGATCGGCCCGGCTGTCGGCAATGCCGTCTCCCTCAGTGACCAGCAAATCGATGTTCAAGGCCACACCCACCTGGCCGGCAAATGCCATTTCAGCCACGGTGGCGAACAAACCACCGTCGCTGCGATCATGGTAAGCCAACACCAGGGATTGGGCGCGCAATGCGTGCAAAGCAGCGGCCAAGGCCCGTAAATCGTGCGCTTGGTCAAGGTCTGGGGTGACGTCGCCCGGTTGGTCCAACACCTGGGCCAACACGCTGCCGGCCATGCGACATTTCCCGCGGCCCAGGTCGATCAGTATCAAACTGGTATCTGCATCTTGGGCGTTCAATTGCGGGGTCCAACTGCCGCGCACATCTTCCAGGCTCACAAACGCCGAAATGATCAAGCTCACCGGCGAGACCACCTTGTGGGCCTGACCCTGGTCGTGCCATTGCGTGCGCATGGACAAGCTGTCTTTGCCCACGGGAATGGAAATGCCCAGTTGCGGGCAAAGCGCCATGGCCACTGCTTGCACGCTGTGATATAGCGCCGCATCTTCGCCCGCTTCACCACACGCCGCCATCCAATTGGCAGACAGTTTCACTTTCTCCAGCGTCATGGGGGCGGCCATCAGATTGGTCAGCGCCTCGGCCACGGCCATGCGAGCCGCCGCAGGGGCATTCAAACTGGCCAAGGGGCTGCGTTCGCCCATGGCCATCGCCTCACCGGCAAAACCCTGGTAGTCGGCCAAGGTGATGGCGCAATCGGCCACCGGCACTTGCCAGGGGCCCACCATTTGATCGCGGTGGGTCAGGCCCGATACCGTGCGGTCGCCAATGGTGATCAAAAACCGCTTGGAAGCCACCGTCGGGTGGCTGAGCACCTTGATCACCGCATCGGTCAGGGTCAAATCATCCAGGGACAGCGGGTTGCCTTGCCAAACTCGGGATAGCACATCGCGGTGCATTTTGGGGGGCTTGCCCAGCAAAACATTGAGGGGCATGTCCACTGGGGCTTGACCACGGGTTTGGCCCAGGGTCAACTGGCCATCATCGGTGGCCACGCCCACCACCGCCAACGGACAACGCTCGCGCGCGCACAAGGCGCTGAAAGTTTCCAAAGCATCCGGCGAGAGGGCCAACACATATCGCTCCTGGCTCTCGTTACACCAAATTTCCCGCGGCGACAGGCCGCTTTCCTCCAGCGGGATGCACGACAAGTCCATGCGGGCACCACAGCCCGCATCGTTGACCAA
>RFNL01000405.1 GCA_009927195.1 Betaproteobacteria bacterium
CCCTGCGTCAGCGCATCACGGAGTTGCAACTCAAAGAGCAGGCCGCTCGCTTGGGGTCTGACCAGTACACCCAAATGTTGGCGGACGCAAGGGCCGATTTGCAGATTTTGGCGCAGTCGGTGGCGCAAGACCAGGTGCGCATCCAGGGTATGCCAACCGAAATTGACCGCATCCAGCGCGAAATCCAATCCTTGGGCGCTGTGAACCTGGCGGCCTTGGAAGAATTGAGTTCTGCACGCGAACGAAAAACCTTTTTGGATGCCCAGTCGGCCGACCTCAACGAGGCCATGGCCACTTTGGAGGATGCGATCAAAAAAATCGACACCGAAACCCGTGACCTATTGGGGGGCACCTTCAAAACGGTCAATGAACATTTCGGCCGTATGTTTCCCGAATTGTTTGGCGGCGGTAATGCGCGTTTGGTGATGACGGGTGAAGAAATTTTGGACTCCGGTGTGCAGGTGATGGCCCAGCCACCGGGTAAGAAAAACCAAACCATTCACCTTTTGTCGGGCGGTGAAAAAGCTTTGACCGCGATTGCCCTGGTGTTTGCGATTTTTCAGCTCAATCCGGCGCCTTTTTGCTTGCTCGACGAGGTGGACGCGCCGTTGGACGATGCCAACACTGAAAGGTATTCCAAGCTGGTTTCCACCATGGCCAAGGAAACCCAGTTTTTGTTCATTTCGCACAATAAAATTGCCATGCAAATGGCCGAACAACTGATCGGCGTGACCATGCAAGAGCGAGGCGTTTCGCGCATTGTGGCGGTGGACATGGAATCGGCCGTTGGCATGGTCGAATCGGTCTGAGGTCGCTGTGAGTAACTTTCAAATTGGTTTGGCCATCGCCGGTGGTGTGGTCCTGGTAGCCGTGGTGGCGCACAGCACTTGGACAACTCGCAAAAACAAGCCACGACAAGCCAAGGATCTCCCACCTGCCGAGCCCATGTTCGAGCCCGTGGCTTCGTTGGACAGCGCGCAACAGCGGGAAATGGATTTGTCCAAGGGGCAGGGGATTGCCTCTGCCGCGCCAGATTTCCGCGCTGACTCCTCTGAACCGACGCCTTTGGCAGGGTCTGCATCGATGCAGCGAGAGATGGCACCACAGGAAAGCCCGCGGCCTTCGGTGACCGTCGAAGTCAAGTCCTCTGCCGCTTGGGCCCATGAACCCAGTGAATTGCCCAGCCTGGAAAAACCACCCGCTTTGGATGCCTTGATCGATGTGATTGCACCGATCGATCTCGAAGCCCCCACCACTGGCGATGCGGCTTTGGCAGTGGCCCCCACCAGCGCACGTGTGGGCAGCAAATTTTTCACCATTGAAGGGCTCAATGTACAGACTGGAGAATGGTTGCCTTTGCGTGCGGGTCAGCGTTACAGCGCTTTTCAGGCGGGCATGCAATTGGCCAATCGAACGGGTGCTTTGAACGAAATCGAATATTCCGAGTTTGTGATGAAGGTTCAAACCTTTGCCGATGCCATCAATGGCCAGGTGGAGTTTCCTGACATGCTCGAAGCGGTGGCCCGCGCTCGCGAGTTGGATCAATTTGCCAGCGCCCATGACGCCCAACTCAGTTTCAGCCTGCGTGCCCAGCGCACCGCATGGAGTCCTGGCTATGTGCAGCAAAACGCAGCCAGGTTGGGTTTTGTGCCCGGTGTGATCCCCGGGCGCATGGTCCTGCCAGCACCCGTGGTGGGCGGGGCACCGATTGTGGTGCTGTCCTTCGATCCCCAAGCGGCGATGGCCGAGGACCCGGCCCAATCGGCGGTGCGTGAACTCCAGCTTTGCCTGGACGTGCCCCATGTGGACCGCACCGCAGAGCCCTTTGCCAACTTGTGCCATGCGGCCCGAGAGCTTGCCCAAGCGATGGATGGCAGCATCACCGACGATAACGGTCAAACCCTGTCGGATGCGGCCATTCGGGCCATTGATACCGACTTGCGCACTCTCTACAACAGCTTGGATGCGCGCGACCTCTCGGCTGGCTCTACCCAAGCGCGACGCTTGTTCAGTTGACCACGGCGATATCCGGGATGAGCGACCAAGCGCCAGCCGTGACCCCCGACTGGTCTGCACAAGCGGCAGATTTGCGGTCCCAATTACAGCGCCACGGGCATTTGTATTACGTGTTGGACGCGCCAAGCATTCCCGATGCCCAGTACGATCGTTTGTTTCGCCAACTCCAGGCTCTGGAGGAGGCCCATCCCGAATTGCGAACCCCGGATTCACCCACCCAGCGGGTCGGGGGCCAAGCGGTCGATGCGTTTGCCAGTGTGCTTCACCGAGTTCCCATGTTGAGCATTCAAACCGAGACCGATATCAGCGAACATGGGGCCCGATCATTTGACGCACGGGTGCGCAAGCAACTTCATTGTCAGGCCGCAGATCCGCCGCTGGACTATGTGACAGAGCTGAAGTTTGATGGTTTGGCCATCAGTTTGCTGTACGCCGACCATGTCTTGGTGCAAGCGGCAACCCGCGGGGATGGCGCGGTGGGTGAGGATGTGACCCACAATGTCCGCACCATTTGTCAAATACCTTTGCGCTTGCCCCCACAAGCGCCCACCAAACTCGAAGTGCGTGGTGAAATTTACATGCGCCGAGATGACTTTGAAGCCCTCAATGAACGCCAGCGGAAAAAAATTGCATCCGGGGCCAAAAACGAAAAAACCTTTGTCAACCCACGCAATGCCGCCGCCGGCGCGGTGCGCCAACTTGACCCGCAAATGGCCGCCCAACGGCCCTTGAGTTTTTTCGCCTATGCCTTGCACTTCCATCCGCCGCAAGACCTGACGCTGCCACCCTTGGAGGCCACCTTGTTTGGCCTGCAAGCCTATGCCGGCCATGCCGAAGTGTTGCGGCATTTGAAAGACTGGGGTTTCCCGGTGTCACAGCATGTCAAGGTGGTATCTGGGCCCGATGGGCTGGTGGCCTTCCACCAGGAAATAGCCCGATTGCGCGACCAATTGCCCTTTGACATTGATGGGGTGGTCTATAAAGTCAACTCCATTGAGCGCCAGGCTTTGTTGGGCATGGTCAGCCGCGAGCCACGCTGGGCGGTGGCGCACAAATTTCCGGCCCAAGAGGAAATCACCACGGTCATGGCGATCGATGTGCAAGTCGGGCGCACCGGCAAGCTGACCCCGGTGGCCAAGCTGGCCCCCGTTTTTGTGGGTGGTGTCACGGTCACCAATGCCACCTTGCACAACGAGGACGAGGTGAGACGCAAGGATGTGCGGGTGGGCGACACCGTGGTGGTTCGCCGCGCTGGCGATGTGATTCCTGAGGTGGTCTCGGTGCTGTTGGAAAAACGCCTGCATGAATCGGACTGTTTCCACATGCCCACCCATTGCCCGGTGTGCAACAGTTTGGCCGTGCGCGAAGTGGGCGAGGCCGATTACCGTTGTACCGGGGGTCTTTTCTGTCGTGCCCAGCAAAAACAAGCCATATTGCATTTTGCCCATCGCCGCGCGGTCGACATTGAGGACCTGGGTGAAAAAATCGTCGATCAATTGGTCGATGCTGGCTTGGTCAACACCTTGCCAGACCTCTACAGGTTGGGCTTTTCTCAATGGGCTGCCTTGGAGCGGATGGCGGAAAAATCGGCCAATAATTTGTTGGCCAGTGTGGAGAAGTCCAAACAAACCACCTTGCCCAAATTTTTGTTTGGGCTGGGAATTCGACATGTGGGAGAGGCCACTGCAAAAGCTCTGGCCAAGCATTTTGGGGGCATGGATGCCATCATGGATGCCAGCATCGAGCAATTGCTGCAAGTTGCCGATGTGGGCCCTGTGGTCGCGCAAAGTTTGAGAACATTTTTTGACCAGGCACACAACCGGGAAGTGGTCGAGCAATTGCGATTCTGCGGTCTGACATGGTCCGAGGACGCGCCCCAAGGCCGCTTGGATCTGCCGTTGGCGGGCCACACCTATGTGATCACCGGTACCTTGCCCACTTTGTCGCGCGATCAAGCCCAAGAAATGCTCGAACAAGCCGGTGCCAAAGTCGCTGGCAGCGTGAGCAAAAAAACCACCGCCGTGGTGGCGGGTGAGGCAGCTGGCAGCAAATTGGAAAAAGCCCTCAGCCTGGGCATTCCGGTGTTGGACGAGGCGGCCTTGTTACAACTGCTCCAACCGCCCGCATGAATCCACTGATCGGCATCGACCTGGGCGGGACGAAGATTGAAGTGGCTGTGTTGAACCACCACGGGCAGGTGTTGTACCGGCACCGACAGCCCACCCCGGTGGGGGACTACCGCGCCACTGTCAGGTGTGTGGCCGACATGGTGAGCCTTTGCATCCAGGAACAACAAATGGCGCAACCCCAAGCCATTGGCATGGCGATTCCGGGTTGCCTGGACCCCACAAGCCAAAAAGTGCGGGGGGCCAACTCAGTGGTGCTCAATGGCAAACCCCTGCAAGCCGATTTGCAAGACCTGTTGCAATGCACGGTCCACATGGAAAACGATGCCAATTGTCTGGCGGTGAGCGAAGCCGTCGATGGGGCCGCCCAAGGCTTGTCGGTGGTCTTTGCGGTGATATTGGGCACTGGATGTGGTGGTGGCTGGGCATTCAATGGCCAGGCTTGGCGCGGCCAGCATGGTTTGGCTGGCGAGTGGGGCCACAACCCTTTACCATGGTTGGGTGGGCAAGACCACCCTGCGCGCGAATGCTGGTGTGGCCAGACAGCTTGTTTGGAGACATGGCTGTGCGGGCCAGGCTTGGTGGCCGACCATGAGGCCCACAGCGGTCAATCCAGCAGCCCGCCCGAGATCGTGGCGGCGATGCGCGCAGGCCAGTTGCAGGCCTTGTCCACTTGGCGGCGGTATGTGGACCGGTTGGCCCGTGCGTTGGCCCAAATCATCAACACCATGGACCCCGATGCAGTTGTGCTCGGCGGTGGCCTGAGCCAAATTCCTGAGATTTACACCCAGGTGACCCCCTTGCTGGAGCGCCACACCTTTAGCCGTCCCATACGCACCCCCATCCGGCCTGCCATGCATGGCGACGCATCGGGCGTGCGCGGGGCGGCGTGGTTGGCGCGCTGAATTCAATCGAAGGAAAAAAATGGCCATTCACACTATTTTGAAAATGGGCGATGCCCGTTTGTTGCGTTCGGCCCAAGCCGTCACTGCCTTTGACACCCTGGCCTTGCATGAACTGGTGCGCGACATGCAAGAGACCATGGACCATGTGAACGGCGCGGGTTTGGCGGCCCCCCAAATTGGGGTGGATTGGCAGGTGGTGATTTTTGGCAGCGGGCAGGTCAACCCCCGCTATCCCGATGCACCGCCGATTCCCAAAACGGTATTGGTCAATCCCACGTGGAGCGCTTTGGATGCACAAGAAAGCGAAGATTGGGAGGGCTGTTTGTCGGTCCCCGGCCTGCGCGGGGTGGTGCCCCGCTGGCAGCGCATCCGCTACCAGGGTTGGGATGTGCAAGGAAATGTGATTGACCGGGTGGCCGAGGGCTTTCACGCCCGGGTGGTGCAACACGAGTGCGATCATTTGATCGGCACGCTCTATCCCATGCGGGTGCGGGACTTTTCGCGCTTTGGCTACACCGATGTGTTGTTTCCCGGCATCAGCGCGGTTGAAGACGACTGACGCAATGGATCAAACGCTCAGGGCATCGAGCAGTTCGGTTTCGATGTCGATTTGACTGCGGTGATGCTGTAGAGACGGGCCATCGATCAAAAAGGTGTCTTCCACCCGTTCACCCAAGGTGGTAATCTTGGCCAGTTGCAAATGAATGCGATGCCGGGCCAGCACCCGCGCAATGCCATACAACAATCCCACCCGGTCACTGGCCGACACACTGAGCAACCAGCGCTGTGCTTTTTCATCGGGCTGAAGGCTCACCCGGGGTGCAACGGGAAAGCTTTTCACCCGGCGCGACACCCGTCCATGGCTGGCAGCTGGCATGGGTCCAGCCTGTGACAAGGTGTCGGCCAAGTCACGTTCGATCATGGTGCTCAATTCGCGGTAATGCTCGCTCATGTGGGGCGTGACAACTTGAAAAGTGTCCAAGGCCCAACCATTGGGGGCGGTGTAAATCTTGGCGTCTTGCACGCTGATGCTGTGGTGGTCAAAGTAGCCGCATATGCGGGCAAATAAATCCGGTGCATCGGGCGTAAACACCATGATTTGCAGGCCCTCCCCGGTGGGTGAGGGGCGGCAGCGCACCATGGGCGGGGGTGTTTGTTGCGGGTTTTGAGCCAGCCAACGTGAGAGTTGGCGCGTGTGCCAAGCGATTTCTTGGGCATCGTGGCGCATGAAATAGCCCACGTCGAGCGAGTCCCACAGTTTTTTATGCGCTTCATGGGGAAGGGCATGCAAGGCCAGGTTTTCCAGCGCTTCGCGCTTGCGCGCTTCCACCACCGAGTCGGGATCTGGCGCCCGACCGCCCAGGGCGCGGGCGGTGTACCTGTACAGGTCTTCAAGCAACTTGCCCTTCCAGGCATTCCAAACTTTGGGGCTGGTGCCACGGATATCGGCCACCGTCAGCAAGTACAAGGCCGTCAACCGGCGCTCAGTGCCCACGCGCAGCGCAAACTGGGCGATGACATCGGGGTCGTTCAAGTCCTCTTTTTGCGCCACACGGCTCATGGTGAGGTGCTCACTGACCAAAAATTCAATCAACTTGGCATCGTCTGGATCGACGCGATGGGTGCGGCAAAAACGCCGCACTTCGCCGCGCCCTTCGACCGAATGGTCTTTGCCGCGCCCCTTGGCAATGTCATGGAACAGTGCCGCCACGTACAACACCCAAGGCTTGTCCCAGCCACTGGCCAGTTGCGAGCAAAACGGGTATTCATGGGCATGCTCGGCGATGAAAAAACGCCGCACATTGCGCAACACCATCAAAATGTGCTGGTCCACGGTGTAGACGTGGAACAAATCGTGCTGCATTTGACCAACGATGCGCCTGAAGGTCCACAGGTAGCGCCCCAACACCGAGGTCTGGTTCATCAGCCGCATTGCGTGGGTGATGCCCCCGGGCGACTGCAATATGCGCACAAACATCTCGTGGTTGGACTGGTCTTGGCGGAATTGGGCATTCATCACCGGACGGGCGTTGTAGAGCGCGCGCAAAGTGCGCGAGGACAATCCCTTGATGCCTGGGGTGTTCTGGTACAACCAAAAGGTCTCCAAAATGGCATGGGGTTGCCGCAAATACAAGTCATCGGTGCGCACTTCAAGCATGCCCGATTTATCGGCAAAACGCTCATTCAAGGGGTGAGGCGTGTGGTCGCCTGGAATCAGTTGTTCTTCCAAATTCAGGACCACGATTTGATTGAGCTGGGTCACGGCCTTGGCCGCCCAGTAATAGCGCTTCATCAAGGCTTCGCTGGCTTGGCGGGCGTGTACCCTTCCATCGGGATGGAGCCCCAGTCCCAAGCGCAAACCCAAACTGCTTTGCATGTCAAAAACCAATCGGTCTTCGCGCCGATTGGCCTCCAGGTGCAGCAACACCCGCACCAAACTCAACCACTGCTCGTTGCGGCTCAGTTGACGCGCCTCATGGGCAGTGACCAAGCCACTGCGGGCCAAATCGCGCCAGCTGTGTCCCAAACCGGCGGCTTTGGCCACCCACTTCAAAATGTGCAAATCGCGCAAACCCCCTGGGGATTCTTTGCAATTGGGCTCCAGTGCATAGGGTGTGTTCTCAAATTTGGTGTGGCGCTGGCGCATCTCCAGGGTTTTGGCCACCAGAAAAGATTTGGCGTCCATGGCCGCGGCAAATTGTTGCTGAAACTGTGTAAACAGTGGCTGTTGGCCGCATACCCAACGCGCCTCCAGCAACGAGGTCTGAACCGTCACATCCTTGGCCGACTCTTGCAGACACTCGGCAATGGTGCGCACACTGGAGCCCACTTCCATGCCCGCATCCCAGCACTGTCCGATAAAGCGCTCGACCTGTTCGCGCAAGGCATCGTCTTGTTCAAAAGCCACCTCTGAGGGGATCAAAACCAACACATCCACATCCGAGTAGGGGTAGAGCTCGCCCCGGCCATATCCGCCTACAGCGACCAAGGCCATGTGTTGCGCCAAGCCACATTCGGTGAACAACTGGGTCAGGGTTTGGTCATTGAGCGCGCACAGGGCCTGCAAAAAATGGCTGACCTTGCGCAAGGTGATGGGCGCTTGTGTCAAACCCGACAACAAGGCCTTTTTGGCCACACGGTGTTGCAAGTCAGGCATGGCTGTGGTCAGCAACAGGTGGTGCTGACAAAGTCGGGCAGAGGCGGGCTCCCTTGCGACAAGGTCAACACTTCATAGCCGGTGGGGGTGACCAAGATGGTGTGTTCCCATTGGGCCGACAGCGAGTGATCGCGGGTGACGATGGTCCAGCCATCGCCCAACTCTTTGATGTCGCGCCGTCCAGAATTGATCATGGGCTCGATGGTGAAGGTCATGCCCGCTTGAAGTTCTTCCAGGGTTCCGGGTTTGCCGTAATGCAAGACCTGGGGATCCTCGTGAAACTTTTGCCCAATGCCGTGGCCACAAAACTCGCGCACCACCGAAAAACCCAAGTCCTCGGCAAAGCGCTGGATGGCAAAGCCGATGTCGCCCAACCGAACGCCGGGTTTGACTTTGACGATGCCGTGCCACATGGCCTCATAGGTCATTTGACACAGACGTTTGGCGGCGATGGACGCCTCGCCGATCACAAACATGCGGCTGGTATCGCCATGCCAGCCGTCTTTGATCACGGTGATATCAATATTGATGATGTCGCCGCGCTTCAAGGCTTTGTCGCTGGGGATGCCATGGCAGACCTGGTGGTTGATCGAGGTGCAAATGGACTTGGGGTAGGGCTTGTAACCCGCTGGCGCATAGTTCAAGGGCGCGGGTATGGTGTGCTGCACCTGGGTCATGTAATCGTGCGCCAAGCGGTCGAGTTGGTTGGTGGTGATGCCCGCCTGCACATGGGGGGTTAAAAAGTCCAAAACCTCGGAAGCCAGGCGTCCGGCCAGACGCATGCTTTCAATGCCAGCGGTGTCTTTGTAAGTAATGCTCATGGGGTGCAATTATCTCAGCCCGATGACCCTTTGGCCCTGGCGTAAAATTGACTTGATCATTAACTTGCCCGCACCCCAGTCAGCGGTGCGGCGCCAGACCACCAAGACCATCGCGTGACCCTGCATATTTCAGAGTTCCCAGGCGACAATGCCTTGAGTGACTTTCGCATTCGCCACCTGCTGCCGCGTTTGCAAAGCTTGCGGCCAGGCCTTCGGGGTTTGCAGGCCCGCCATGTGCATTTGGTGGCCAGTGAAAAGCCTTTGTCCAACCAGGTCAGTCAGGGATTGCAACAGTTATTGGGCGCGGTCTTGGCCTGGTCTGCCCAGCCCTCAAGCACCTTGGTGGTCAGCCCTCGGTTGGGCACGGTCTCACCCTGGGCCTCCAAAGCCACCGATATGGCCCGCAACTGCGGTTTTGACCTGCTCCGCATTGAGCGGGTGACCGAGTACCAATTTGTCTGGGACGGCAGCCACGCCCTGGAGCCAACTCAAATTCACACACTGGGCGAGCTTTTGCATGACCGCATGACCGAGTCCTTGTGGACCGACTTGTCATCGGCCCATGGCTTGTTTGTGCCGGTGCCAGCCGAGCCGATGCGACACATTGACTTGACCCAGGCTGGGCGATCGGCTTTGGCAGAGGCCAACCTGGTGTTGGGCTTGGCTCTGGCCGACGATGAAATCGATTACCTGGTTCAGGCCTTTGGTCAACTCGGTCGCAACCCCACGGACGTGGAGTTGATGATGTTTGCCCAGGCCAACAGTGAACATTGCCGGCACAAAATTTTCAATGCCCAATTCACCATTGATGGACTGGCGCAAGCCCACAGCATGTTTGGCATGATCCGCCACACCCATGCCCAACAGCCCCGATACACGGTGGTGGCTTATTCGGACAATGCTTCGGTGATGAGCGGCCACACCGTGCAGCGTTGGGGTGCGGTGCACCAACCGGGCTTGTCACCTTACACCCACACCCCAGCCATTCACCATGTGCTGATGAAGGTGGAAACCCACAACCACCCCAGCGCGATTTCGCCTTACCCGGGTGCGGCCACCGGCGCGGGTGGCGAAATCCGCGATGAGGGAGCCACCGGTCGCGGTTCTCGGCCCAAGGCCGGCTTGACGGGCTTTACGGTTTCCAAATTGTGGGACAGCCCAGTGGGCCGTCCATCGCACATGGCTTCGGCCTTGCAAATCATGACCGAGGGGCCTTTGGGTGCCGCGGCCTTCAACAACGAATTTGGTCGTCCCAATTTGCTCGGTTATTTTCGCGAATATGAACAGCTGGTGGACGGGGTGCTGCGCGGCTATCACAAGCCCATCATGATTGCCGGCGGATTGGGCGTGATCGATGCCTTGCAAACCGAGAAAATACGATTTCCTGCAGGCACCTTGCTGATCCATTTGGGGGGTCCAGGCATGCGCATTGGCTTGGGTGGGGGCGCTGCCAGTTCCATGGCCAGCGGCACCAATGTCGCCAGCCTGGACTTTGATTCGGTGCAACGTGGCAATCCTGAAATGCAGCGCCGCG
>RFNL01000395.1 GCA_009927195.1 Betaproteobacteria bacterium
CGGGTCACACAATGCGCCCTCTGATGTTTTACTGCTTTGAAACATTTATGGGTATCCATGATGAGCACCAAACATCTGCTTTTGCTTTTACTCCTCACAGGTTGCGCATCCATCAGCCCAGAGTCCGTTTACGAAAGCATTCGCAGCCAACAAACAATTCATTCAAGTCCTGCCATCCCCAATCCGCTGATACTGCCCCCTTACGAACAATACAAAAAAGAGCGAGAGGCATCCCGAAAATTAATCGAATGAATTTGGCCAGGTTTCAGTGGTTGTTACAACTCATCTTATACTTATGATACTTTTTTACGCCATTCTCAATTTACAAAGAGAACAAATTGAAAGACAACTATTCCAGTTTGGGTCAGAGCGAATGGGTCTATTTGGAGCATTCCAGCATTGAGCAGTTTTCAACCGCTCAATGGATAACGCTTGATGCGCAAAGGGAAAGGTTTTTTTCTCGCTTCAAAACCGAGCATCTTGTGCGCATGCTCACCGTCAGTGCCAATGACGCTTCGTTTGGGTATCGCGTCAATATGTACAGACATGCGTTGCAGTCTGCCACCATGGTCTTGCGAGACGGTTTACCCGTTGAAGATGTGGTCGTTGCTCTGTTTCATGATGTGGGATACACCACATCGTTCAGCAACCATGGTGAAGTGGCATCCGCGCTATTGGGGCCATCTATTTCTGAACGCAACCATTGGATGCTCAAAAACCATGCGGTATTTCAAAATTTTCACGCACTTCACCTGCCGGGCAATGACAGGTATGAACGCGAATTGTGGCGCGGCCACCCCTTCTTTGATTGGACTGCAGAGTTTGTGAAACTTTATGACCAAGCGACAATCGACCCTGACTATCCCAGTGAACCCATCGAAACATTCATTCCAATGATCGATGCCTTACTGAGTTCGTCAAGTTGATTCGGTCAGCATGAAAAGCCGCCTCTAAGCGGATTGTCAACCTGGGCACCATGAAGGGAAACACCCCAACGACCACCAAACAGGCACATGGATACCCCCAAGCCAATCGCTTGGTCCACTCCAACCATCCGCCTGAAACCGCCCAGCCATTGATCAACATGCACCCCGTCACGCCGGCCATAGAGGTCAATAAACACCCAAACAGTCCCACCAGAATGATGGTCTTGCGAGAAGGCATGGTCAATGCAGTTGTCATGGTGTCTGTGTTGAAAAAATATGGCTGAATCCAGTGCCTATCATGGGCCATCAACGACTTTCACGGCATTGTCTTGCTCATGGCCTTTGAATGCGAAAAAGCTCTCTGGCATCAATGCCCTGCACCGCCTCAAATCGCTCGATGGGCGATGTACCTTGATTGATTTCACCCATGCGTTTGAGGACTGAAATCGGCAGTTCATAGACGACTTGCTGTTGCGTTTGCCGATGGGTGAATTTCACGCGCGCCAGCAATCCTTCCTCTGTCCGTTGGTCGTTGAGTTTGAGAGTTCTTTGCCCCAGACTGGCTGACACGGCAACGGCAATGCCATCCAGCACACATGCACATGGGGTTTGCGGCCCATCCGAGTACTCCACCAGGACCTCTCTGCGCTGGGCTTTTAATTGAACCAATGCATCGTTGCCCAATCGAACGCCCAAGGCGATCAAACTGCCAAAGCCACCATGCACTCTATCACCCCACTCCACCCACTGATGCGCCATTTGTGCGCTGGCACCGAATTGACAAACACACACACAGCAAAGGAGAAAAAATGAGGATCTGAACATGACGATGAGTTTAACGGCACCCCCTCATTGCCCATGGGCCAACCCGCTGATGGACTTTCCGTCACCTGAGACCCAAGAAGCATGCACATGACTTTGCCGTGGTCGATCATGTGCGCATACAAAAGAACACGATAACGTCGCTTAACTTAGCTATTTTTTACATTAAATCAATTTCTAACCTTTTGATAGATCAAAAATACTTTAAATAAATTTGTAAAAAAGCCTGGATAGGATCACCAACCTTAACTTCAAGGAGCTTAAATTGAACGGGCAATCATTCTTAGATTTCCGTAATGAACTCAACAAGCGGGGGATAGTTTTTACTTACAGCGGCTTTTTAAATGATGATATTTTGACCGGCATTGGTAACGCGCTACGCACCAAACTGGCTTTGGATCATATTGACAATAAAGTATCTCGCGGTATTTTTTCTGCCTTTGTAGAGCAGGTTCAAAACGTCATTCGTTACTCTGCTGAGAGTCAAGGTCCCGAGTTGGACGAAGAAGGCATACCCCTGACCGATCCTTTGTTGAGCCAAGAAATTCGCTATGGCATGGTTGCCATTGGGGACAGATCTGACGGAAAAAGATTTGTGACTTGCTGCAACATGATTGAAGAATCGAATGTTGACAGGTTGAAGCAGTCTCTGGAGTCTATTCGTGGTTTGGACCGCAAGGAGTTGACCAAACTCATGCGGGAACAGTTAAAAGATGGTCCCCCTGAAGGTTCAAAAGGTGCTGGAGTAGGTTTTGTTTCCATTGCTCGGGAAGCCAATGGCGATTGGGACTTTGAAATGGTTCCCACCGAAGATCCCAAGATGTTCTTTTTCTGTTTCGAAGCTTATTTCTAATCAAGGTGAATATATGGAAAAAATTCTGATTGATGCCACTGCACGCACACCAAAATTCGACTTTGATCCCGATCAGCGCAGACTGATCTTGTCTGGTGAGTCGTATCCTGAGGATCCGCCTAAATTTTTTGCTGAGCCCTTGACCAAGGTCAGAGAGTTTTTAAAGCTGAAACACGAAGGTGTGGTTCACTTTTCATTCCAGATGACCTATTTCAACAGCTCCTCTGCCAAAGTGATCATGGATTTGTTCAGCGCCTTGGAAGAATCCGCCACCGAAGGAAATGATGTCTTGATTGAATGGCATCATGCCGATGATGATGACAATATGCGCGAGCTGGGTGAGGAGTTCTCTGAAGAATTAGTGAAAGCTCGATTCCAATTGTTAACTTTTACTTGACACCAATAATTTAGGTTCAGCATGACCGCAGAGCTGTTATCCCAAGAGATGGAAACACTCGCATGGTGCGAGTCTTTGGTCAAACAGGGGCCTGATTATGTTTCGCAATCTGATTTTCTAAAAATCACCAAGGACTACCGACGATTACTCAAAGACTTACAACGTATTTTGCGCATCAGTGATCGCAACGAACTGAGGCTTCAGAAACTATCAGAAGAATTAATGATAGAAAAGAAGAGGTTTGAAGTCATTGCGACCAGCTTATCGCCCTATTTACCCAAGCAAGTCTATGATTCAATCTTCGAAGGAAAGCAATCGTTTGAGGTCAAGTCGCAGCGCAAACTGTTGACCATTTTTTTCTCTGATATTCAAGGCTTCACAAAAATTTCAGAAGCCCTGCAACCCGAAAGGTTGACCATACTCATCAATGATTATTTTTCAGAGATGTCCGCCATTGCCTTGGAATATGGTGGAACCATTGATAAATTCATTGGTGATGCGGTCATGATCTTCTTCGGAGACCCCGAAACCAGGGGGCATGACAAAGATGCTTTGATGGCCGTTCGCATGGCAGTGGCCATGCAACGTCGCCTGAGCGAATTAAATATCAAATGGCAAAAAGATGGCCTTCCCTATCCGTTGATCACCCGCATGGGCATCAATTCTGGATGGTGCACGGTGGGCAACTTTGGCAGCAATCAACGCATGTCCTACACCATCATTGGTGGTGAAGTCAATTTGACATCTCGCATAGAAGGTGCGTGTGAGCCTGGTGGCGTGTTGGTGGCCTACGAAACATACGCCTTGATCAAAGACTACGTGGTTGCAGAGGAGCGCGAGCCCCTCCCTTTCAAGGGGATTACCAGATCAGTACGTACTTTTTCAATCAAAGATTTGATTTCAGACAATGAAGCCAAATATTCAGACTCCATTTTGGAAATACCAGGTCACTCCCCCATAAACATTTCACCCTCAAAACTTTCTCTCCCCGAAAGGCTAAAACTCATGTCTAGCTTAAGGGATATAGCTAATCAACTGGATCACACAAATGCACGAGAAAACAGTTAACACCATTTTGAAAGAACAATGGACTGCCAAAGAAAGCGAAACCTGTGGCGTCTTGATTGAGAAAATTCGCGGAGATGAAAATGTTCAAATCATTCCCATCGTCGACGACAGTGGCGCGCCGGTTGGATTGGTTGAGAAAGCCAACGCCTTGAAAATGATGTCCAATCCTTTGCATTACTCTGTGTGTGAGCGCCGCAGCGTTCGCATGATGATGCTGGATGACTTCATTGTTGTGGAGCACACCGAAACCATCAGCAATGTGAGCTCCACCATCATCAACCACGGATTTGGCTTGAATTCAGGCGGTTTTATCGTCACTGAAAACGGTGTTTACAAAGGCATTGGCTTAAGCACCGACCTTTTGTATTACCTGGTCGAATCCAATGAGCAAAAAGCCAAAGAGTTGGCTGAAATCAACTCCGAAATGCTCGACAGTGTTCGCTATGCCAGTCGTATTCAACAAGGTTTGCTGCCTGGCATTGATGTCCTTGAAACGAATGTCAAGTCGGTCGGCTTGATTTGGGAACCGCGCGATATTGTGGGCGGTGATGTCTATTGGTGTCATATTTCAGACGATGCGCAAAAAATTTACTTGGCTTTGATCGACTGCACAGGGCACGGTGTTCCTGGTTCATTGATGTCGATGCTGGTGATCAGCAGCTTCAATCGTGTTTTCGCCGAGTTCCCTGATATCAGCCCCGCTTTGGCCTTGGCCAAAGTCGGCGACATGGTTCGTTCTGCTTTGAACCAAGACAAAGAGGACTGTGAAAGCAACGACGGTTTCGACGCGGGTATTTGTCTGCTTGATCGAAGTTCCGGCAATTTCATTTTTGCTGGTGCCAGAACCAATTGTTATGTGGTGCCAACCTCGGATGAAGCCATTGTTCGTTTGGTGGCTGACAAGCAAGTACTTGGTTATCCGGGCACCCAACCTCATAAAACAGTCGATGAGTTTCAAATGCGAATTTCTGACTGTGCCAGCTTTGTCATGGCTTCAGACGGAATTTTTGATCAGCCAGGGCACGCTTTAGGCCGGGCCTTCGGTCCCAAGCGTTTCACTGAAACCATCGAAGAGTTCAGGACGCACAATGCCAGTGATTTGATCAAGAAACTGTCACAACGGGTGACCGAATGGCGCGGATCTGAAGTTCGACGGGATGATTTATCTGCGATAGCTGTCACGATTTAACCATTACCAGAGAACTATTTTTCCCTTAAAGATTTTTCCATTCAAGATGAGCACAATCATGAACTTGACTGAATTAGAAAAATCTTTGCAAATCCTTCGGGATGAATGGTCAACAGAGTGGCTTGGATTACCGGCCATCGTCGACGATGCCCTGCGACAACTTGGTTTTAAGGACGACGCCGAGCTATCAACTGCTGACGCCTCTTTGCACCGGTGCATCATGCAGATGAGTGAAGTCATTGAAATGGAGGGATCGGAGTTATCGCGCAAATGTGAAGAGTTGTCCTATCACAACCGCTTGCACATTGCCGATGTGGTCAAAGCTTTGACCTGCTTGTTACAGGCCGCCAGAGAGGAACTGCGGCTACAACCGGGTGCACCGTTGTCACACGAGGAGTGGATCGCCTATTTATCGGTGGTCGCCCACGACTACATGCACACAGGGTTCACCAATACTTTTCCGTCTCAAATCGAATTGCTCACTTCAGAAGCTTTGCGCCCATGGATGGCCCAGGCCGGTGTGACCGAAGAAGATCAACGCTTGATCATTCAAATCATCATTAAGACGGATCCAAACTGTGTGGCTGAAACCCATGCGGCTGCAAAAGACAAGCCATTTGATTTGAAAAATCCTCTTTGGCTGACTGTTTTGGTGCAAGAGAGTGATATTTTTGCAAGCTCATTGCCCACGGTGGGTATCGACTTAACCCAAAGGCTTTCCAGCGAATGGTCATCTTTTTCGGTAGAGCGGGCTCAGTCATTGTTGACCAACTCCAGTCGCTTGTATTTTTTGAAAAATCAAGCTATTTTTTCCAGTCCAGCCAGCAAAATTTTAGGCATTCAAAAATTAGTTGACCAAGAAGTTGAATCACTGCTCAGGGCTGAAGATCGAACCACTTAATTAATTACCTTAATTGACAAATGTTACAAGATAAGGTTTCGTCAGTCTCTCAAACTCCGCGTGTTGATTCAGCTGAATCATTCATGTATTCCTTTGGTAAACCATCCATGGGCTTTGTCAACTCCGCCCTGGCCCGTCAATTAGAAAAAGAATTGACACTGGCGATGGATGTGATCAACCAAAATGCAAGCCTTGAAGACTTGATAAAGCTCCAAAACCAGCATCAAAAAGGCCATAAAGATTTTCATTCAGCTCAGCCATCTTCCCGGCCTCATGCTGTGATCAATGACTTGCACCCAGCCAAATCGGTCAGTCAACCCATTATCAAACCTGAAAAAACAACTTCACCCGCCAAAGCAAACACCGATAGCGCAGGAAACACACTGCTTTTTGAAATTGGGCAGGTTTTATTTGAAAAAGGCGATGATGCTGATAGTTTGATGATCATTATGGATGGTGAAGTCATTATTTACGATCCCGAAACCAATAAAGAAATTGCCACCATTGGTAAAGGCGTTTCCTTTGGAGAGCAAGCTTTATTACAAGGAGGCATGCGAAGCGCTTCAGCGCGTGCCAAAACACTGGTCACTTGTTTGCAAATTCCAACAGAACCACTTCGACAGATATTGAAAGCTGACTCGGGCATATTGACTTGCACCATTGAGGCTTTGTTATTGCAATTGAACATGACCAATCAAATATCAAGATTGTCAGATTCTTCACAAGCCATTCAGACCTATGAGGTCATGAAAAAAAATGATATGTCAACGCTTCAAGTTCAAAAAATGTTGGACGAAATGAAGGTGTCAGAAAACTATAAAGATTTGAAAAGCCAGGAATATATTTTTTACAGTTTGCTGGCTTCAGACAAAATGGTCACAACCTTTCAGCAGGCTGGGAATGTTTTCGCCTCTCCTGACATTGAACACAGTGGGGCGGGTATTATTTTGATCGATGGCCATATTGAAGCGCGGATTGGTAAAAACAAAATTTTTCACCTGGGACCGGGTAGCGTGCTTGGACTGGCAGAGGGATTGAAAGATGAGCCTTGTCCTTGGACTTTGAAAGCATTGGATCATGTCACAATGCTCAATGTTTCCATCAGCAAAGCATTGCGAGCCTTGTCTCATGCCAATTCAGGTATTCGTGGTATTGTCAGATACACATCGGACAGGATCATCAAATTACAAGACACCTTGGAAATACTTTGACATTGACTGGTTATGAGCCGATCACCTGTGAAATTTTTGAATTGATTCATATTTTCAGTTACGCATGAAATGAGCAAGTCTGACCCTCCGTTGATTATCAGCAGTGGCACAAAGTTCAGTGTATCTGTATCCGAACACACGGGTAACGCCCAAAGACCTCAAAATCACGTTAAGTCTGGTCAGGATACAAATAAAACGCAGTCTGAATCAGTTAAAGAGCAAAAACTTACAGACAAACCTGTAGCAGTGGTTGATGGCAAAGACATTGACCAAAATTTACAGTTCATCGATCCAGAATTGGCACCTAACGCGCCAAGTGCGACTGAAAGTTTCATCAATTCCGCAGGTAATGACCATCAGATTCGTTTGGAAAAGGCGGAGCCAATTGACGCACTTCCAGCGGAATCAATCAATCTCGAAAATAAATCTATAGATCCCTCGGTAATTACTGAAAATATTTCGCCGCAAGCTGGCGCTCAACAACCTGCTGATATTTTTGAATCGGCAGATAATATTCAAAAAATAAGTGCTTCCTTTTCCCAGGAAAACATACAAGCCATTCCACAATCTGATGAATCAAATAATCAACAGCGATTTTCTACCGATGCCAACCTTCCATCAGAAAATATACCTATCACAGAAGTCAAAGCGTCAGCTGAGCGAAATTTATTGCCATCCTCTGCTGCTGAGGCCAACCACCAAACCCTGCCTGTAACGGATATCGATACCCATAAGATTCCTATCACGTCAGAAGATTTTTCAAACAACTTTCAAAAAAATCCTGGTCAATCGTCGAATACCCGCAAACAACCGCTGGCAACGCCAATTTCAGCCAAAAATGATGCACCCAATATACCCAATGGCTTGGCTGCTGCGCATCAACCACTGATCGACAAGGAAAGTATTCAAGATCATTTTGAGCGCCTGCCCTCAGATGACCATGAGCGTGATTCGTCGGGCGTGTTCAATGCCGGCTCTGCTGACAATACGGCCAACGTCGGCAATGATTCGGTGACCGGTTCGTGGGACATCGATGCCAAAAGCAATCCAGACCCAGCGCCAACATTCAATAAGCCTGTCTCAACGGACAAGCGACAAGGCCATGCGGGTGGACCCGCCTCAATGGTCCGCCCAGCCACTCAAAGCACCGTTTCGGCGCAATCAGCCGCTCAAAAAAGAGAAGAAAGCAAGCAAGCTTTTGTGGGCAGGGTCGCTCGTTTGAAAAGGGACTTTGCGTCCATCAATACCCAACTAGACCGTCTTACTGAGAAGAAATAAATCAGCGCTCACCCCGCATGAAACCAAACTTAAGCTGGATAATGTACCCATCACATCTCCACCGCTGCCTGCGTTTAAAAAGGTGAACCGCATGACAGATCGATTGATCAATTATCGAGAGCTTTCATCCGGTGAAAAGACAGGTTTCATTGGAGATCCACAGTTAATCACTCTGCTACCTGGGACCAAAATTTTTCGCTTGGACAGAGGTAGCTCACCAGAGTTCATTGACAAGGACACACAAATGCCTGCCCTTAGCGGTTGGTGGTCTTTGGTCAACCCCGCCCCTTACAACAGCGAGGATATGGGTGCCAAAGGCGTTTTTGAAACCGCCGTTTTGAATGGTATCGATTTCAGTTCCATGGTGCGTTACTTCAGTGCAGTCAAACTGGAATGGAACACATTGGCCAACTATGTTGAAGTCACCATTGGATCAAAAAAAATCAATGCATGGTACGGCAAGTTTGCACCGATGTCTTTGAGCGATGGCCTTGATAAAACCAAATATCAACAATTGGCCGCTGAGGCAAAAGCGAACGACCCCAAAAGAATGCCCCAAAGCCCTCGAGAACTGAGGCACAACTTGCATTCACAAGACAAAGCGTTCTCTGGAATGTCAGAGTCTTTTCTGATGGGCCAAACAGCGGGGGCTGCCAGCCATTGGGACACCGTCGATTTGAGCAAAGCCGGAATCACTGAGGCCGAAAAACAAAAACTTGCGTTGCTCGAGGGCATGTCGCTGGGTTTGTTTGATGCATACCAACTCTTCATCCCCAATTTCAATAACTCGTATTTGGCTGGCGGTGCCTTGAGAACGTTTTTCAATGCCAAAACACAAATGAATGAACTGGCCCAACATTTTGGCAGCTCTGCGAAACCTGATCCCCGCAGGCGTCCGCATTTTTAGAATTTTCCAAGACAGCTTGAAGTTTCTACTTCTACGCCCCAATCAAACGAGGCGGATTGCGAAAAATTCACATGCGTCAGAAATTGACATTGATGACCTTGATGGCCTGCTTGCTGGCTTGCAGCGGTAGTGGCGGCAGTGCGGGTGGTGCTTCCAGTACTTTAGGGAGGCAAGTTCCATTTTCGACACCGGTGTATGCGGGCACGGTCGATCCACTCATAAATCCTGCCCCCTTCCATCACTTTGTGGGTGATAACTACACTGCCACAATTTCAGGCAGCGGTCAGGACTTTATTATCGTGGGGTTTCAGTCTGCTCCTACTGTTCAAAACCATGTAAATAGCCGCATTAGCATGTTTTCCTGGAAAGAAGGTGTGCTAGTTGATGTGACATCAGCTTGGTTTCCCAATAAAACCAATGAGATATTAGGTAGTTATGCGGTCAAATTTGCAGATTTTTTTAAAAGTGGTCGAACTGATATGCTTGTCGCCCCAGGTGTAGATAATCCAGATTTAACAGGGCCAGCTTATTTGTTTATCAATAACGGCCATTCCTTTTCAAGAACTGCTATTGATCTTGGTAACTATGTCAATTCACTGGATATTGCAGTTGTTGATTTGAACGGTGACGGGTACCTGGATTTTATTATAACGGACACTGGTTCTCACATGACTATTGGTATTAATAACAAGGTTAATAACTTTTCACTTTACAACAGCAGAAACAGCAATGGATACGCATCAGCATCAGGGAGTTTTTTAGCCGTAGGCGATTTCCTGAATAACGGTACTGTAAGCTTTGTGCTTGATGGTGGATTATATGGCAATCTTTTATACAATGGTAATAAAGTTAGCAGCGTAGGACTGTATGCCTGGAATATTGACGAAAATAATAAACTGTCGTTCACATTGATTTCAACACTTCCACAATCCAGATTTTTCTTGCCCAAGTGGAGTGCCAAAAAATTTACCGGGTATGAAAATTTAGGAATAGTTCCATTGGATATCAATGGTGATGGAAAGTTAGATGTGGCATTGTTCAGTCAGCCGGTCAAAAGTGACGATAATAACTACAGTGAAATTCAATTTTTACAAAACGAGGGCGGAGGAATTTTCAAAGATGTCACTGATGATGTGCTTTTGGGTTACAACACTGATACAAGGGTTAGTTATATTCCTAGATTATTAGATTTTAATGGAGATGGATTGCTTGATATTCTTGCAAGTGGTGGTGATGGAGAGGGTAAAAGTTCACAATGGTTGGTAAAAAGTAAAGATGGCAAATATGTCTCAAAATGGGGTAGTGAGCTTACCGATTTTTTAACTCAAACATATCAAATGGCAGGTGGGAAAGTTTCAGGTGCAGACCACAGCAATTCAGTCAACATAATCCCAGATCCCTATGGAAATTTGCATTTGGTTACCTATGTTCAGTTTCAAGGCGATTCCAATAGAAGATTAAATGTTTACACCGCAAAATTAGGTCAACCATTGGCGAAGACGCCGGTGTTGACAGCAGTTGGTATAGCCGACCAAAATTGGCCTTACATGATGACCTCCACAAATAATCCGGCGTTGGCATTTATCGCCATGCCTGTTAAGTAGACATATTGTGACCTGCCCGTTCTAACCAAGCAAAAACTATTTTCAAATGGACACTTGAATAAAGATGCGTTTAATTACAAAGGGGTTAGTTCAAAAGTTGTCGCAGACAAACTGGCATAAATGTGTATCATGACCGATACTTTTTGATCTTTGCCATAGTGATCATCCTTTGAGAACATTCATGCGCTTACAACTGACATCGTATGTTCATCGCAACCAACTAGATAAGCTCTTGTCTATTGAAGAACTCAAAGCTGTAATGATCAAAGAGGCCAAGCGCGATGCACTGAAATGCCTTTGTAGCACAAGTCAGTAGCTTGGTAAGACGGCCTAACAAATAAATTAATTGAAGAATTCCAGCGCACCCGAATTCCAGTGCGCAGGAAGCCAGTGGGCAGTTGATCCTGGCTCACTTCAATTGTTGTTTATCTTGTAAACAATCTGTGTCGTACCGTCCGAACCAAAAGTA
>RFNL01000176.1 GCA_009927195.1 Betaproteobacteria bacterium
GCCCATGAGCTCCAATGACACCCTCAACCGCTTGGCCGCGGTCATTGAAAGCCGCAAAGCCGAGCACGGCGGCGACCCCGAAACCAGCTATGTCGCTCGCTTGCTGCGCAAAGGCCCGGACGCTTTTTTGAAGAAAATTGGCGAAGAGGCCACCGAGGTGGTGATGGCCGCCAAAGACCTGGACCACGGCGGCGATCCGCACAAGTTGGTGGGCGAGATGGCCGACCTGTGGTTCCACAGCTTGGTGGCGCTGGCGCACTACAACTTGAGCCCCGAGGATGTGCTGCAGGAGTTGTCGCGCCGCGAGGGCATGGGCGGCTTGGAAGAAAAAGCCCTGCGCAAGGCGCAGGCCCGCGAAGCCGGTAACGAATAATGGATTGAGAGAACGACCTATGCACTCAGACCCCAACTGCATCTTTTGCAAAATTGTTGCTGGCCAAATCCCAAGCAAAAAAGTTTTTGAAGACGAAGAGATTTTTGCCTTCCATGACATCAACCCATGGGCGCCAGTGCACTTTTTGATCATCCCCAAAGCCCATATTCCTTCCATGGCGCAGGTCGAACCTGAGCACCAGGCCCTGTTGGGCCGAATCTTGCTGCTGGCCCCCCGCTTGGCCTTGGAGCAAGGCGCCCGCCCTTACCCTGAGGGTGGTTTTCGCATCGTCACCAACACCGGTGCCGAGGGTGGGCAAGAAGTTCACCACCTGCACTTTCATGTGATGGGTGGCCCGCGCCCTTGGTTGCGGGGATAAGCCCCTGAGACTTGGGTGGTGTCACCAGCCCACTAGAATCGCTGAATTGTTGAGGAGATATCCATGGGATCTTTTTCCGTTTGGCACTGGCTGATTGTTTTGTTGATTGTGGTGCTGGTGTTTGGTACCAAAAAGCTTAAAAACATTGGTTCTGACCTGGGTGGAGCCGTCAAAGGCTTCAAAGACGGCATGAAAGATGGTCAACCCGGCGCTGCTGCCCCTGCTGGCGACGACAAAACGGTGGCCCCAGCGGCCCAAGTGGCAGCCGCAAGTCCAGTGGCCGACAAAAACACCATTGACGTTGAAGCCCGTCCCAAGCACTGATCGAATGCCGTGATCGACCTCGGTGTTTCCAAAATTGCGCTGATCGGCGCTGTGGCCCTGATTGTCATTGGCCCGGAAAAATTGCCCAAAGTGGCGCGCACCCTGGGCGCTTTGATAGGCAAAGCCCAGCGTTATGTGTCCGATGTGAAGGCCGAGGTCAATCGATCGATGGACCTGGAAGAGCTCAAAAAAATGAAAGAAACGGTTGAATCGGCCGCCCGCGATGTGGAAACCCAGGTCCATACCGCCAGCGCCGATTTCGAAAAAGACTGGCAGTCCGCCACAGCAGGTTTGGAAACCGTTTCCTATACGCCCGAAGTGGTTTACCCCGAATACGCCCATCCCAAGAAAAAGTGGCGCATCAAGCAAGGGGCAGCCCCACAGTGGTACAAAGCGCGCCATGGCATTCGCACCAAAGCCTTGTCTGGTGCTGCAAGGGTCGCGCGGTTCAGGCCGCAGCGCCTGAGCTAGAGGCCTGTGATGTCGGACCCCACGACCAAACCGGATGACGAGCTGGCCGGCTCCGAGCAGCCTTTTGTGCAGCACCTGATCGAACTGCGTGACCGCTTGATCAAGGCGGTGTTGGCCATTGCGGTGATGGCCATTGCCTTGTCCCTTTATCCTGGGCCCGGGCCCTTGTACGATATCTTGGCCGCGCCATTGGTGGCCCAGTTGCCCTCAGGTGCAACCATGATTGCCACGTCGGTCATCTCGCCTTTTTTGGTGCCCCTCAAAATTTTGCTGATGGCCGCTTTTTTGTTGGCCTTGCCGGTGGTCTTGTTCAAATGTGGGCATTTGTCGCCCCGGGTTTGTATTCACATGAAAAAAAATTGGTCTTGCCCCTGGTGGTGTCGAGCACTTTGCTGTTTTTTTTGGGCGTGGCTTTTTGCTACTTTTTTGTGTTCGGCCAGGTGTTTGCCTTTATCCAAAGTTTTGCGCCCAAAAGCATCACGGCAGCGCCCGATATCGAGGCCTACTTGAGTTTTGTGTTGACCATGTTTTTGGCCTTCGGCATGGCCTTTGAAGTGCCCATTGTGGTCATTGTGTTGGCGCGCTTGAACGTGGTTTCCATTGAGAAACTCAAAGCTTTTCGATCCTATTTCGTGGTGTTGGCCTTTGTCATTGCGGCCATCGTGACGCCGCCAGATGTGGTGTCGCAACTGGCCTTGGCCATACCCATGTGCTTGCTCTATGAAATAGGGGTTTGGGCCGCCCAACTCTTTATTCGCCACACCCAAGCACCCGATTCGGACAAAGCCCCTTTGGCTTGACTCACCATGAAGCGTTACTGGCTTATCTTTTCACAAGTGGTCACGGTTTTATTGGCCATTTGGTTTGTTCTGGTCACCTTGAAACCCCAATGGATGGGTCCGGGTGCGGTCTGGTCGGGCGCTGTGCATGTGTTGCAAGCGCCAGCGTCCGCAGTTGGTGCTGTGGCGGTGGGCAGTTTGAGCCCGGCCGCCAAGCAGGCTGCACCAGCGGTGGTGAGCATCAGTACCACCCGTGCTGCAGGCCCCAACCCTTTGGCCAAAGACCCTTGGTTCAAGTTTTTCTACGGCGATCAAGAAGAGGCTCCCCAAGGCGGCATGGGCAGTGGTGTCATCGTCAGCCCGGAAGGCTATGTGTTGACCAACAACCACGTGGTGGAAGGGGCGGACGACATAGAGATCATCTTGCATGACGGGCGTCGGACCCAGGCCCAAGTGATTGGCACCGACCCCGATACCGATTTGGCGGTGCTCAAAATCAAGTTGGACCGTTTGCCCGTCATTGTTTGGGGCAATTCCGACGAATTGCAAGTGGGTGACCGTTTACTGGCCATTGGCAACCCTTTTGGTGTGGGTCAAACGGTGACCAGTGGCATTGTTTCCGCATTGGGGCGCAGCCGCCTGGGCATCAATACTTTTGAAAATTTCATCCAAACCGATGCCGCCATCAACCCAGGCAACTCAGGCGGAGCCTTGGTCGATATCCAGGGTCATTTGATGGGCATCAATACCGCCATTTACTCGCGCTCGGGCGGCAATATGGGCATTGGATTTGCCATCCCTGTGTCAACCGCGCGCCAAGTGTTGGAGGGCATTGTCAAAGACGGTTTGGTGGTGCGGGGTTGGGTGGGTGTGGAACCCAGCGACTTGACGCCCGAGTTGGCCCAAAGCTTTGGCATTGCCCGCCAACAAGGTGTGGTGGTCACCGGCGTGTTGCAAGGCGGCCCCGCTTTCACGGCGGGCGTTCGCCCGGGTGACGTGTTGTTGGGTGTGAATGGCAAAACGGTTGACAACGTGGACCAATTGCTGGCGGCCATTGCAAGCCTCAAACCCGGTGTGGCCGCTGGGTTGGCGGTTGAACGACGCGGCAACCCCTTGTCTTTGTCGGTCACCCCGGCACAGCGACCCAGCCAAAAACCGGCGGCCCGATGAGTGTGCACCGTGATCAATTGTTAGCGGCCTGTGAAAGTTTGCTCACCCCTGAGCGCTTCAAAGACCATGGGCCCAATGGCTTGCAGGTAGAAGGCAAGCCAGAGATCCACAAGTTGGTCTCGGGTGTGACCGCCTCCAAAGCCCTGATCGAGGCGGCCATTGAAGGCCAGGCCGACGCCATTTTGGTCCACCATGGGCTGTTTTGGCGCGGTCAAGCGGGCACGGTCACAGGTTGGATGAAGCAACGCTTGCGTTTGTTATTGGCCCATGACATCAGTTTGTTGGCCTATCACTTGCCTTTGGATGCCCACCCGGAGTGGGGCAACAACGCCCAACTGGGCCAGCGATTGGGTTGGCGCATCGAAAGCCATTTTGGCGATCAACTGCTGGGCTGCCTGGGTCAAGCGGTGGACAACCATGTGTGGCCCGATGCGCAGTCTTTGGCCGCTCATTTGCACAAGGCCTTGGGGCGCGCGCCAATCTGGGTGGGGCCCACGGAAGGCGCTCGACCCATTCAAACTGTGGCCTGGTGCAGTGGCGGTGCCCAGTCTTATTTTGAGTCGGCCATCGCTGCCGGTGCCGATGCTTTTGTCACGGGGGAAATTTCTGAGCCCCAAGCCCATTTGTCGCGCGAAACCGGCGTGGCTTTTTTTGCCTGTGGTCACCACGCCACCGAACGCTATGGGGCACCTGCCGTGGCCGAACATGTGGCCTCTCGATTGGGCTTGTCCCATGTGTTCATCGACATCGACAATCCAGCTTGAGGGGAAACACCGTGCCTGATGCAAGGCCAGTGGCTATCAGCCAGGGTGACGCGGCAGGCATTGGCCCGGAAATCATTGCAAAAATTTTTGCCTACCACCCTGAACAGGCCCGAGCTTGCCTGGTGTTTGGAGATGCACGGGTGATGGCCCAAGCGGTGCAATCGTTGCCCCGGGCGGTACAGCCCAAAATTGAACCGATCAACCATGTGAGTCAGGCCTTGAAGCTGCCTTCGGGGGTGATCCCTTTGTGCCAGGTCGGCAACCTGGACCAGCCTCCGCCCTTGGGGCAAGTCAGTGCCGTCAGCGGTCGTTTGGCGGCCGACTGCGTAAGCGCTGCGGCCCATGCCGCACTGACGGGGCAGGTTCAAGCCTTGGTCACTGCCCCCATGAACAAAGCAGCCTTGGCCGCAGCGGGCGAAGCATTCCCCGGGCACACCGAAATGCTTCAGCATTTGGCAGCCAGCCATTTGGGCCTGTGTTTGGACCAATTGCCCGTGCGCATGATGTTGGCAAATCGCGAATTGCGCACGGTGCTGGTCAGCATCCATGTTTCCCTGCGCCAAGCCATTGAAGCGGTCACTTTCGAGAACGTGCTGATGACACTGCGCATTGCCCACCACTGTTTGCGCAGCCCCAGCGGCGGCCCGCCCAAATTGGCCGTGGCTGGCCTGAATCCGCATGCCGGGGAGGGCGGCTTGATGGGGCGCGAAGAAATCGAGATATTGGCCCCCGCTTTGGCGCAAGCACGGGCCTTGGGGATGGATGTGAGCGGCCCTTTTCCTCCAGATACCGTGTTCATGCGCGCGCGAGAGAGCCACGGCAAGGCCCATGCCATTGATGCGGTGGTGGCCATGTACCACGATCAAGGGCTGATTCCAGTCAAATATTTGGGTCTGAACCAGGGCGTGAATGTCACCTTAGGCCTGCCATTTGTGCGTACCAGCCCCGATCATGGCACGGCTTATGACATTGCCGGTCTTGGGTTGGCCGAACCGTCCAGCTTGCTCGCCGCCCTGGAGATGGCAAGGGCCTTGACCGTCCAGTCTTATTGAGAAGACCCTTCAATATGCTGTCTTATGCCTCAGCTACAATGAGAAGCTGTCCTAATTAGCCACGCAAGTTCGAGGATTTTTCATGAGTGACACCCGTTTGGACACCAGCAAGCGCACCTGGCTCATTGCCACCGGTTGCGCTGGTGCAGTCGGTGGCATTGCCACAGCCGTTCCGTTTGTCAGTACCTTTCAGCCCTCCGAAAAAGCCAAGGCTGCTGGCGCAGCCGTCGAAGTGGACATCAGTGCCATCAAACCCGGCGAAAAGCTCACCGTTGAGTGGCGTGGCAAGCCTGTTTGGATCGTGCGTCGCACCCCAGAGCAATTGGAATCTCTCAAAAAGATCGAGCCCCAATTGGCCGATCCCAAGTCATTGCGCAACCCTGACGACCTGACACCCGCTTACGCACGCAATGAAGCACGCTCGATCAAGCCTGAGTATTTTGTAGGTGTGGGCATTTGCTCACACCTGGGCTGTTCGCCTTCTGATAAGTTTCAAACTGGTGCACAACCTTCCTTGCCCGACGATTGGGCCGGTGGTTTTTTGTGTCCTTGCCATGGTTCGACCTTTGACATGGCTGGGCGTGTGTTCAAAAACAAGCCAGCCCCTGACAACTTGGAAGTGCCCCCGCACATGTATTTGTCGGACGCGCGCTTGCTCATTGGCGAAGACAAAAAGGCCTGACAGGAATTAACATGGCTGAATTCAAAGAAATCTCCCCCAATGCCAGCATGGGCGACAAATTGCTCAATTGGGTTGACAACCGTTTCCCTGCCACCAAGCTCTACAAAGAGCATTTGGGCGAGTACTACGCTCCCAAGAACTTCAATTTCTGGTACTTTTTCGGCTCTCTGGCTTTGTTCGTACTGGTCATTCAAATCGTGACCGGAATTTTCCTGGTCATGCACTACAAACCTGATGCGGCTCAGGCTTTTGCCTCGGTCGAGTACATCATGCGTGATGTGCCCTGGGGTTGGCTGATCCGCTATATGCATTCCACGGGGGCCTCTGCCTTTTTCATTGTTGTCTATATGCATATGTTTCGTGGTCTTATCTACGGTTCCTACCGAAAACCGCGCGAGTTGGTGTGGTTATTTGGTTGCGCCATCTTTTTGTGTCTCATGGCCGAAGCTTTCATGGGCTACTTGTTGCCCTGGGGACAAATGTCTTACTGGGGCGCACAGGTGATCGTTAATTTGTTCTCCGCAGTGCCCGTGATTGGCCCTGATTTGGCGTTGCTCATCCGTGGCGACTATGTTGTCAGTGATGCCACCCTGAATCGTTTCTTCAGCTTTCACGTGATTGCAGTGCCCTTGGTGTTGTTGGGTCTGGTGGCCGCGCACATCATTGCTTTGCACGAGGTGGGCTCGAACAACCCCGACGGGGTAGAGATCAAAAAGTACAAAGACGCGCAAGGCAAACCATTGGATGGCATCCCTTTCCACCCTTACTACACGGTGCACGACATTTTGGGTGTGAGCGGTTTCTTGCTGGTGTTCACCGCCATCATCTTTTTTGCGCCTGAGTTGGGTGGCTACTTTTTGGAATACAACAACTTTATCCCTGCCGACCCCTTGAAAACCCCGTTGCACATTGCGCCAGTCTGGTATTTCACGCCCTTTTACTCCATGTTGCGTGCCATCACCACTGAGATGATGTATGCCTTGGTGCTGTGCGTTTTGGGCGCCGCCTATTTGGGCGTCACCCGCGCTCAATTGCCCAACTTGCTCAAAGCCACCGTGGTTGCCGCCGCCGTCATTGCAGTGGGGCTGATGCTCAAAATTGACGCTAAATTCTGGGGCGTGGTGGTCATGGGTGGCGCTGTCATCATTTTGTTTTTCTTGCCATGGCTGGACAACTGTTCGGTCAAGTCCATTCGATATCGCCCAGATTGGCACAAGTATTTGTATGCCATTTTTGTGATTAACTTTGTGGTACTGGCTTACTTGGGTGTGCAGCCACCGTCTCCAATGGGTGAGCGCGTCTCACAAGCCGGCACGCTTTATTACTTTGGCTTTTTCCTTTTGATGCCTTGGTGGAGCCGCTTGGGTGACCCCAAGCCTGTGCCAGATCGCGTGACCTTTGTCCCCCACTGAGCGCGCAGGATTCACACCATGAAAAAAATCCTCATCACTTTGTTGGTTTCACTTGGATGCGCTTCGTCCGCCTGGTCGTCTGGCGGCGACAGCATTACCTGGGACAAAGCACCCAACAAAACCAATGATTTGGCCGCTTTGCAAAACGGTGCCAAGTTGTTTGTCAATTACTGCCTGAATTGTCACTCTGCCGCTTTCATGCGTTTTAACCGTTTGACCGACATCGGTTTGACCGAGCAACAAATCAAAGACAACTTGTTGTTCACCACTGACAAAGTGGGCGACACCATGAAGGCCAACTACGATCCACGACAAGCCAAAGAGTGGTTTGGCGGCTTGCCGCCTGACCTGACTTTGGTTGCGCGCTCGCGCTCTGGCAGTGGTGGCAGTGGTGCGGACTACCTGTACACCTATTTGCGCACCTACTATCGCGATGAAACCAAAGCCACGGGCTGGAATAATTTGGCTTACCCCAATGTGGGCATGCCGCATGTATTGTGGGAGCTGCAAGGCGAGCGTCGACCGGTGTTTGACGTGGTGCAGCAACACGGTCATGAAGTCCAGGTGTTCAAAGCGTGGGAACAGGTCAAGCCAGGCACCATGACCCCGCTGCAATACGACCAAGCGATCGGTGACTTGGTCAGCTACTTGAAGTGGATGGCCGAACCGGTTCAAAATTCCCGCGTTCGCATTGGCGTTTGGGTTTTGATTTTTTTGCTAGGCTTCATGGCAATTGCTTGGAGGCTCAACGCGTCTTACTGGAAAGACATCAAATAATTTTCTCAGTCCAGGCCGCAAGTCCTGGGTTGAATTTGGGAATGTGGGGGGTGATCCCCCATTCTTTTTGAATTTCAGGAGCTTTCCTCATGATGGTGCTTTATTCAGGTACGACCTGCCCTTTTTCACACCGCTGCCGTTTTGTGCTGTTTGAAAAGGGAATGGATTTCGAAATTCGGGACGTAGACCTCTACAACAAGCCTGAGGACATCAATGTCATGAACCCGTATGGCCAGGTACCTATCCTGGTCGAGCGAGATTTGATTTTGTATGAATCCAATATCATCAACGAATACATAGACGAGCGCTTTCCACATCCCCAACTGATGCCTGGCGACCCGGTTGATCGGGCACGTGTTCGTTTGTTTTTGCTGAACTTTGAAAAAGAGCTTTTCACCCATGTCAGCACTTTGGAGTCACGCACCACCAAGACCAACGAAAAGGCCTTGGAAAAGGCCCGATCGCACATTCGCGACCGCCTGACCCAGTTGGCCCCCGTGTTTTTGAAAAACAAATACATGTTGGGTGATAACTTTTCCATGCTGGACGTGGCCATTGCGCCATTGCTGTGGCGCTTGGATCACTTTGGCATCGATTTGTCCAAGAACGCAGCCCCTTTGCTCAAATACGCCGAGCGCATCTTCTCTCGCCCAGCCTATATTGAGGCGCTAACCCCGTCTGAAAAAGTCATGCGCAAGTGATGGTTGCGGGGCTATTTGAACCATGCTCAACGTAGCGGATTCGAATTCAACGCGGCCGTACCTGATCCGTGCCTTGTATGAATGGTGCACGGACAATGGCTTCACGCCTTATGTGGCCGTGCATGTCGATGAGACAGTTCAAGTGCCGCTAGAGTATGTGAAAAATGGCGAGATCGTTCTCAACATCAGTTTAGATGCCACCAGTAGCCTGAAGTTGGGCAACGAGTTCATCGAGTTCAAGGCTCGCTTCTCAGGCACTGCCCGCGGCATCATGGTGCCCGTCAGTCGAGTGCTGGCCATTTATGCGCGCGAAAATGGCCAAGGCATGGCCTTCCCCATTCAACTGCAAAGCCCCACGACCGATGCTGACGCTGATGCGAAGCCTGCTCCTTCTGCCAATGCTGCCAGCCCAGCGATGAAAAGCACGCGCAACCTCAACCTGACTTTGTCGGGAGAGGGCGTGCCGCCCATTCCTCCCCCCAAGGGAGGCGGTAGAAGGCCACAATTGAAGCGTGTGAAGTAAAATCGGACCACGCCGATTTAGCTCAGTTGGTAGAGCAACCGCCTTGTAAGCGGTAGGTCATCAGTTCGAATCCGATAATCGGCACCATTTCCAAAGCCAGCAATGTCCCATGAGTGCTGGTTGTTTATCCTGCCATGATTTTCAAGCGCAATTGCTGGACATTCCATCCTTTTGTGCGCAGGTGGGCCAATATGGCAGGCTCCATTTGGCGCAATTTGGCACTCGCCGCATTGGTGGGCACCAAAATGCACCAGGTTTGACCATCGATCGGACCTGCTTTAAGACCTTGGCGCAAACCTGGTGGTAAGTGAGGCAAGACGGCGGCCAAACGTTGATTGGATTCTTGGCCCAAAGCGCCTAAGCGAGCCAAGCCAGGTTCGGACTGGGCTGCTTGCTCAGCGGTGAGGATCAATGGTTGCTTTTGCACCTGTCCATTATCCAATGAGGCGGCGCTAAAATGCCCGGCTACTTCAAAGGAACCCTTCACCCCATTGGGCGCTTGTGTCCACGGGTTTGATTTACCATCCATGGCCTTTAAATTTTTGACCTTGATCTTTGGCAGTCGCAATGAAAGACTGCTGAAACAATACAGCAAGACCGTGGCGCGCATCAACGCCCTGGAGTCGGGTCTGGAGCAACTCAGCGACGAAGCGCTCAAAGCCAAAACAGAAGGCTTTAAGCAACAAGTGGCGCAGGGGATTTCATTGGATGACTTGTTGCCCGAAGCTTTTGCCGTGGTGAGGGAAGGCTCCAAGCGCTGCATGAAGATGCGACATTTTGACATCCAACTCAGCGGGGGCATGGCTTTGCACCAAGGCAAAGTGGCCGAAATGCGAACCGGTGAGGGCAAAACACTGACGGCCACTTTGGCGGTTTACCTCAACGCCTTGTCCGGTCGTGGTGTGCATGTTGTGACGGTCAATGATTATCTGGCCCAACGCGATGCCCAATGGATGGGCCGCCTGTACAACTTCCTGGGCTTGACGGTGGGGGTTAATTTGCCGCAAATGTCGCGCGAAGAAAAGCAAACCGCTTACCGCTGTGACATCACTTACGGAACCAACAACGAATTTGGTTTTGATTATTTGCGCGACAACATGGTTTACGAGTCTGCCGATCGGGTCCAGCGCAAACTGCATTACGCTATCGTTGATGAGGTGGACTCCATCTTGATTGATGAGGCACGTACGCCATTGATCATCAGTGGCCAAGCGGAAGACCACACCGATCGCTACATTGCCATGAACCGATTGGTTCCCAAGTTGCAACGCCAAGAGGGCGAAGAAGACTTGCGCACTGGTGAGGGCGTCACAAAACCCGGCGACTTCACGGTGGATGAAAAATCGCACCAGGTTTTTTTGACCGAGCAGGGGCATGAAAACGCCGAGCGCCTGTTGGTTGAAATGGGCATGTTGACCGAGGGTGCTTCCTTGTACGACCCCACCAACATCAGCCTGATGCACCACCTGACGGCGGCATTGCGTGCCCATCACCTGTATCACCGCGATCAACACTATGTGAATCAAAACGGTGAGATCGTCATCGTCGACGAGTTCACCGGCCGATTGATGTCAGGTCGTCGCTGGAGCGATGGGTTGCACCAAGCGGTGGAGGCCAAAGAAGGCGTTCACATTCAGGCCGAAAACCAAACCCTGGCCTCCATCACCTTCCAAAACTATTTCCGTTTGTACGAAAAGCTGTCCGGCATGACCGGAACGGCCGATACCGAAGCTTACGAATTCCAAGAAATCTACGGGCTGGAAACCGTTGTCATTCCACCCAACCGTGTCAGCCGGCGTGAAGATCAGCTGGACCGTGTTTACAAAACCACCCAAGAAAAATACAAGGCTGCGATTGACGATATCCGCGACTGTCACCAGCGTGGCCAGCCGGTGTTGGTGGGCACCAGTTCGATAGAAAACTCGGAAATTATTTCTGCGTTGCTCACCCAAGCCCAGTTACCCCATCAGGTTCTCAATGCCAAACAGCATGAGCGAGAGGCGGAAATCGTGGCCCAGGCAGGGCGCAGCGCCATGATCACCATTGCCACCAACATGGCCGGTCGGGGCACCGACATTGTGCTGGGAGGCAATCTGGAAAAAATGATCGCTGCCATGGAAGCCGATGAGGGCATCGCTCCTGAAGTGCGCGCACAGCGTGAGCAGGAATTACGGTCGCAGTGGCAAGTGGACCATGACAAAGTGGTCGCACAAGGGGGGTTGCGCATCATTGCCACCGAGCGCCATGAGTCGCGCCGCATTGACAACCAATTGCGCGGACGTTCGGGTCGACAAGGCGACCCAGGCTCATCGCGTTTTTACCTGAGCTTGGACGACCCCTTGATGCGCATCTTTGCCGGTGATCGCGTCAAGTCCATCATGGATCGATTGAAAATGCCGGAAGGAGAGGCCATTGAAGCTGGCATCGTCACCCGCAGCATTGAGAGCGCGCAGCGCAAGGTTGAGGCGCGAAACTTTGATGTGCGCAAACAGTTGCTCGAATACGATGATGTGGCCAACGATCAGCGCAAGGTGATTTACCAGCAGCGCAACGACATCCTCGATGCCGCTGATTTGACAGCCCAAATCGCTGGCTTGCGCGAAGCTTGCTTCACGGACTTGGTGCGCCAATATGTGCCGCAGGAATCTGTTGAAGAGCAGTGGGACATTCCAGCCCTGGAGCGTGGATTGGAGATGGAGTGGCAAATCCATTTGGAATTGCAAGCCTGGATTGACGCAGCCACGTCGGTCTCCGACGAGGATGTGGTGGAAAAAGTGGTGGCCGCGGCCAATGCCGCTTTTGCCAGCAAAGTGGCCCAAGTGGGTGCCGATCAGCTTACCCCCTTTATGCGGGTGGTGTTGTTGCAAAGCATAGACAACCATTGGCGCGAACACCTGTCATCGCTGGACTACCTGCGTCAGGGCATTCACTTGCGTGGCTACGCCCAAAAACAACCCAAGCAAGAGTACAAGCGCGAAGCATTCGAGTTGTTTGGTCAATTGCTGGACCAGGTCAAAAATGAAGTGACCCGTGTGTTGATGACCATGCAGGTGCAGTCGCAGCAACAAATGGACGAGGCTGCCCAGGCTTTGGAAACCCAAGCCGAGCAGATCAGCAATGTGACTTATACCGCCCCGAGTGAAACCGGCGAGGCTTATACCTACGCCAGGCCCACCAGCGAGTTTGAATTGGCTCCCCAGGGTTTGAACAAAGTGGGACGCAACGAGCCTTGTCCGTGTGGCAGCGGCAAGAAATACAAGCATTGCCACGGCAAGTTGGCTTGACTCCATGGCTGTTAATTTGTCCCCCCCACAAGCGAGTGATTTGCATGCGATTGCAGGATTGCGCATCGGTGTGGTTGAAGCCGGCGTGCGCAAGGCCTACCGCAAAGATTTGACGCTATTTTTGCTGGAGCCTGGTAGTTTGGTGGCAGGTGTGTTCACCCAAAACCGGTTTTGTGCTGCGCCTGTCCAGTTGTGCCGTGCCCATTTGGCCGCTGGCAAGGGCATCCGTGCGTTGGTCATCAACACAGGTGTGGCCAACGCCGGCACAGGGGCTGAGGGCTTGAAACGCGCTCAATCGGTTTGCACGACACTGGCCCAACACCTGCACATTGATGCGCAACAAATTCTGCCTTTTTCCACGGGGGTCATCATGGAGCCCCTGCCGCATGAGCGCATCGAGGCGGGCTTGCCCACTGCTTTGGCCAATGCCAACGAAATGAATTGGTGGCATGCGGCGCACGGCATCATGACCACCGACACCGTGGCCAAAGCCTACTCGGTGCAAGTCACGTTATCGGGCGTGTCTGTCACGGTGACCGGTATCAGCAAGGGGGCCGGCATGATCCGACCCAATATGGCCACCATGCTGGGTTTCGTGGCCACCGATGCCTGCATTGCGCCTGACTTGATGAATGCCTTGGCCCATGATTTGGCCGAGGCTTCTTTCAACCGCATCACGGTCGATGGCGATACCTCCACCAACGACTCCTTCATTGTGATGGCCACCCAAAAGGCCCAGCACCCCACAGTGACCGATTGGTCCTCCCAAGATGGGCAAATCCTGCGAAGCGCATTGATGGATGTGTCTCGCCAATTGGCCCAAGCCATCGTGCGCGATGGGGAGGGGGCTACCAAGTTCATTACCGTCACTGTGGAGGGTGGGCGAACCGCCGCCGAGTGTCGCCAGGTGGCTTATGCCATTGCCCATTCCCCCCTGGTCAAGACTGCTTTTTTTGCCAGTGATCCGAACTTGGGGCGCATCTTGGCGGCCGTGGGCTATGCCGGCGTCCAAGACTTGGATCAAAGCCAGATTGATCTATATCTAGATGATGTCCAAGTTGCGGTCCATGGTGGACGCAGTCCCACTTACCAAGAGTCAGACGGGCAGCGCGTCATGAAGCACTCCGAGATCACGGTGCGGGTGGTGCTCGGTCGTGGCACCGCCAGCGACACGGTCTGGACTTGTGACTTCAGCCACGAATACGTCACCATCAACGCCGACTACAGAAGTTGACCGCTGGCCCAGCGGTCAGCCTTTATGAGCCCACTTCATGAACGATAAATTTGATGCCCTGGTCGAGCGTTTGCACGCGTTCATGGACCGGGTGGAATTGGTTTTGCCCGGTCCTTTGACGGCCCCCAACTGGTCGGCCAGCGTGGCTTTCCGGTACCGCAAACGCGCCAGCGGCCATGGGAATTTGGAGCCAGTGGCCCATGTGGCCCGATTGCGGCTGAGTGACCTCAAAGAAATTGATTCCCAAAAAGAAAAGATCCAGCAAAACACCGAGCAATTTGTACAAGGTTTGTCGGCCAACAATGTGTTGCTCACCGGTGCGCGTGGAACTGGAAAGTCCTCCTTGATCAAAGCTTGTTTGAACCATTACGCCCCGGCGGGTCTGCGTTTGATCGAGGTTGACAAAGCCGACCTGACCGATTTGCCAGACATCATGGACTTGGTGGCCCAGCGCCCAGAGAAGTTCATCATTTATTGCGACGATCTGAGCTTTGAAAATGGCGAATCCGGCTACAAAGCCCTCAAGTCGATTTTGGACGGCACCGTGTCAGCCGCTTCCCCCAATGTGCTGATTTATGCCACCAGCAACCGCCGTCATTTATTGCCTGAATACATGAAAGAGAACCTCTCATACACCCACACCGATGACGGTGAGGTGCACCCTGGTGAGGTGATCGAAGAGAAAATTTCTCTGTCTGAGCGATTTGGACTATGGGTGAGTTTTTATCCATTCAGCCAGGATGAATACCTGACCATCGTTGAGCAATGGTTGTCGGCCTTGGGCGTGCCATCCGATTTGTGGGAGTTTGCCCGTCCACAAGCCCTGGTTTGGGCCCTGGAGCGCGGTTCGCGCAGCGGTCGCGTGGCGCACCAGTTTGCGCTTGACTTTGCCGGACACCATGTGGGGCGCCAAACAACGTGACTCAACCGCTGGTGGCCGATGCCGTGAAGCCCCGCCAAGGGGGAGCAGACAGGCCTTTGGTGCAGGTGGCAGTGGGCGTGCTCATTCAAAGGGATGGCCGTTTTTTATTGACCACCCGCCCGCCAGGCAAGGTCTACGAGGGTTACTGGGAATTTCCTGGGGGCAAGTTAGAGGCTGGTGAGGGCGTCGAACAAGCCCTGAGACGTGAGTTGAAAGAAGAGTTGGGTATCACCATCCGCCAAGCGGAAAACTGGCGCAGCACCCAGGTCGATTACCCCCATGCATGGGTTGAACTCAACTTTTGCAAGGTTTGGCTTTGGGATGGGCCCTTGCACATGCGAGAAGGCCAGCAATGCGCGTGGCAAAGTTTGCCCGTACAGGTGACCCCCGTGTTGCCGGGAACTGTGCCTGTATTGCAATGGTTGGCCCAAGAGCGCGCGCACCTGGGGCCAACCCATCACCCTTGACACACTGCCTCAGGCTTTCGTCATTGCGGCAAATGGGGAGAGGGCAAATCGCCCACGATATCGAAATCGTCCACCGGGTTTTCATCGGGCAAACGGTGTTGTTCGCTGGCCCAAGCACCAAAGTCGTGGTTTTTGCAAGGGGCAGAGCAAAATGGGCGAAAGGGATTAGACGGCGTGAACAGGCTCTCGCCACCGCAGCCTGGGCATTTGACCTTGCGCGCTGATGATGCCATGGCGATAGAACGAATGATCGCGGGTGAATTTCAAACAAGGTGGTGGAGCATCACACACACAAAGCGACCTCGAAGGTCACATCTTGCTGGCTTGACTGCATGCGCCCGGCTTGATCGGCTTGCATCATGCGCACCCAAATCATCAAACGATTGCCACTGATTTCGGGGATCAATCCCAGTTGCGGGTCTAGGCGAAGCCGCAACAATTGAAATCGGCCCTGCGGCAAGGCTTGTTGAAACTGACCCGAAGTGGCAACCACTTTTTGGGTCATGCCGTTTTCTCGCAACAAGCGCAACAACAAGTTCACTGCATTTTGAATCGGTCGCAGGCTTTCGCCCCACTGTTGCAAATCCTTGCAGCGCGAGGCGCTGGGCAGTTGTTGCCAAGCATGGTAGTAGGGCAGGTCAAAGCCACAGGTACCACCTGGAATGCTAGATCGGTTGCGCAAACTGGATAACCATTCGTTGTCCGTGACCGCTTGACCAATGCGGCCAGCCACCGATTTGAGCAATTCCAGGTTTGTATCGAGTTCGGCAATGACTTCATTCAAGGCAGCCTCTGAGACCGAAGGGTTGCCCCGAAAAGACAAGAATTGCTGGCGATTTCTTTCCAGGTCTTTGAGCACTTCGGTCTTGAGGTCTGCCCTTCCACCCACATCCACCAACTCAAACAATGTCGTGAGCGCAAAATGGTGGTCCACGGCGTGTTCGCGGGTGATCAACTCATCGAAGCGAAGGAACAAATGCTCAAGCCGCAAGTAGGTGCGGACTCTTTCATTGAAGGGGTGCTCGTAGAGGATCACTGCGCATTCATTCCAAGCGCAATGATAACCTTGTCCATGGGGCAGGCGAAGGCTGCCCCGGTGTCAGCGGCCAGATGGTGAGGGCGAGCGGTTTAAGGCCAAAGGGTCGGTTGGCAAACCCCATTGCAGTCCTAACAGCATCACTTTATTTTCAAAAGTAGAAATATCCATGTCCTCATTGAGGATGACCCAGTCGGCAACAGCCAGTCGTTGCGCGCGACTGGCTTGTGATTGGATGACCGCCATGATTTGATCGCGCGGCCAGGCATTGCGGGCTTGCACCCGGGTGATTTGGGTCTCGATGCTGCAATCGATCACCAAAACCCCATCGACCTGGCTGCGCCAGCGACCGGATTCCACCAGCAAAGGAATGTCAAAAATCAGCACACGCGCACCGTCATCCAAAGCCGCTTGCGCCTGTTGATCCATGGCTTGTTGGACCAAAGGATGAACGATGGCCTCCAAGTGTTCCTTGGCACTCGGGTTGGTAAAAGCCAGGGCGCGCATTTGGGGTCGATCCAGTGCGCCCTGGGCATCAATCACCGAATCGCCAAAGTGCGCGCGCAAGGGGGCGATGGCCAAGCCGCCAACTGCGGTGAGCGAGCGCGCAATGGCGTCTGCATCGAGCACCGCGGCACCCATTTGAGCCAGCACCTTGGCGGCGGTGCTCTTGCCGCTGCCAACGCCCCCGGTTAAACCAATGCGCCAAACCTTGTCCATGGGCGCAGTCTAATCCAGCGCATTAAAGCACTTGCCCCAACTCAAAAATGGGCAAGTACAAGGCAATGACCAAGCCGCCAATGAGAACACCTAATACCAAAATTACCGCAGGCTCCATCAACACACTGATTCTTTTTTGCAACCACTGTACCTGTGCTTCGTGCATCCGCGCCACCTGTAAGAGCATGGCATCCAACCTGCCAGTGGCTTCACCCACGGCCACCATTTGCACCACCTGGGGTGCAAATAAGCTGGGAGGCGCAAACGGCCCCATGGCCGTGCCCTCGGTATCGCCCCATGCGGTCAACGCGCTGGCCAAACTGCTGCCGGTCAACACATCGTCGCGGACCATGTCCAGGCGTTGCGCAAAGCAAAGGTTGCCACTGGCCTGAGCGCTGATGTCCATGGCTTCATGCAGTGAGACCCCTGCTTGCATCAAACTCGATAAAGTGCGCGCCCATCGTGATGTGCAAGACATCCGCAGCATGGACCCCCAAAGGGGCCAACTCAAAGCCAGCCTGTCGCGCAGGTATTGCCCACGGGTGCCGCGCAATAAGCTTTGCCGCAGCAACAAAATGCTGGCGATGCCCGCCGCCAAAAGCATCCAGCCGTGGCTGACCCACCACCGGCTGAAAGCCAAAACGATGCGGGTTGGCGCAGGTAACTGCGCCCCCATCGATGCAAAGATGGATTCAAATGCGGGTACCACCCAACCCAGCATCACGCCCACCACCAGCACCGCCAAGCCCAGCACGGCCAGGGGATAGGTCAAGGCAGATTTCAGGTTTTCGCGCAGCGACAAATCCTGTTCGAGGTGATTTGCCAATTCCGCCAGAATCAGATCCAGTTGACCCGATGCCTCAGCCGCCGCCACCATGCCAAGGTAGACCGCATCAAAGCAGGCATGGGTTTGCATGGCCTGGTGCAGACTGACACCGCTTTCGATTTGCTGCATGATGTCGTGTGCCAAGGCACGCAAACTTGCGTTGTCTTCTCCAGTGGCAATCACTTTCAGGGCGTTCAGCAATGCAATGCCAGCTTGCACCAAGGTGGACAGTTGCCGGGTGAAACGCAGCACATCGGCAGCTTTGGGTGGCTTTGTCCAACTGGGTTTGCGCAGGCGTTTGATGTGCAAAGGCCGGATGCGTTGGGCATGCAGATGGTTTTGGACATCCGTGGCGTTCAGCGCCTGCATTTGGCCGCTTTGGTCTTGACCTTTGGCATCGCGGCCAGCCCATGCATACCAATGCCCGGGAAAGGTTGGATCTGAGGGGTTGGCGGTGGGCCTATGCATGCGTCACCCCCAAAACCTCTTGCACCGAGGTGATGCCTGCCAATACCTTCACCCAGCCAGCTTGGCGCAGCGTCCGCATCCCCTCTTTTTCGGCATGCAGAGCCAAGGCTTGGACATCTTGGCTTTGTACCAGCAAGGTGGCCATGCCAGCAGTGATGGGCATGATTTGAAAAATCCCGACACGACCCATGTAGCCGTCCAGACATTTCTCACAACCCTGGGGCCGAAAAACGGTTCGCGTGAGGTCAGGTTCAGATGCAAAGCCCAACAGAGCGGTCTCAGTGGATGAAAGACCGAGGCGCTTGAGCTCCTCGGACAGCGTGCTGGTTTGCTTGCAATGCGGACATAAGCGGCGAACCAAACGCTGTGCGGTGATGAGGTGAACGCTGGCAGCCAATTGAAATGCCTCTATGCCCATGTGCATCAGCCGAGTCAGAACTCCGGGCGCATCATTGGTGTGCAAGGTGGTCAATACCAAATGACCCGTTTGTGCGGCTTGAATGGCAATGCTGGCCGTGCTGCGGTCGCGTATTTCGCCCACCATCAACACGTCGGGGTCTTGCCGCAAAAATGCACGCAAACCAGTTGCAAAGTCCAAACCTGCTCGTTCGTTGACGTTGACTTGGTTCACCCCCTCCACCATCATTTCACAGGGATCCTCGATGCTGGCGATGTTCACATGCGGCAGGTTCAAAACATCCAGGCAGGCATATAAGGAAAGCGTTTTTCCCGATCCGGTGGGGCCGGTGACGATGATCATGCCGTTGCTGCGGCGCAGAGCGCTTAACAAGTGGGCCAAGTCGTCTACTTCATAGCCCAGATCGGAGAGCGCAGGTCGTTGCTGATCACCCAGCAAGCGCACCACCAATTTTTCCCCGTGCAAGGTGGGCAATGAGCTGACACGCAAA
>RFNL01000173.1 GCA_009927195.1 Betaproteobacteria bacterium
GGTGCCTTGATCAGTGGAGGTGCCGACACCGCTGAAGCCAAGCTGGCCGTCATGGAAGAGTGCGGTTTCAAAGTCACCCGCAACCCGTCTGAAATGGGCAAGCTGCTCAAGGCCATGCTCTGAGCCTGGGTCATCCGCAAAACCACTAACGGCCTTGCACCCGCAAGGCCGTTACACTTTGCGCCACATAATGGGCCATCACCAGTGCCCCCATAAAAACTGACACACGGGAATCGCCATGGAAATGTTGCAAACGGCCGAGTTTTGGATCGGCTTGCTCAAGATCATATGGATCAACATCATTTTGTCGGGCGATAACGCAGTGGTGATTGCGTTGGCCGCACGCAGTTTGCCCCCACACCAGCAAAAGAAAGCCATCTTTTTTGGCTCCGGTGCCGCCGTGGTCTTGCGCATTTTGCTCACGGTGGTCGCTGCGTGGTTGCTCGAACTCAAAGGCTTGCAAATCATTGGCGGTTTGCTGCTGCTGTGGATTGGCGCGCAACTGCTCAGTGAGCAAGACGAAGACGAAGGCGAAACCAAAGAATATGGCAGTCTGATGGCGGCAGTGCGCACCATTTTGATTGCCGACTTGGTGATGAGCTTGGACAACGTGATTGCCGTGGCCGCCGCCGCCAAGGGCTCCATGACCTTATTGATTTTGGGTTTGGCCATCAGCATCCCCATGGTGATTTTTGGCAGTACCTTGATGATCAAGTTGATGGAGCGCTTTCCCGTCATCGTGGTGTTTGGTGCCTGTTTGATTGGCTGGGTGGGTGGTGAAACCATCGTCAGCGATGTGCTGTTGCGAGACACCTTGCAGGCAGCCCCCTGGTTGCATTACGCAGGCGCCCTGGTTGGGGCTTTGGCAGTCTATTTGATCGGTAAGCGTTTGCAGAAAAAATCTGTGGCTGAGCCCGGTGAAACCCCTTCTTAAACTTTGCGCTTGAGTGCGCTTGCCTTTCTGATGCGCTTGCCTAGAATTGTTTGACCATAACAATCATCAGGGAGACATCATGAAACCAGCGCGTGGACAACGAGGATTTACATTGATCGAGTTGATGGCGGTCATCGCCATCATCGGCATCTTGGCCGCATTTGCTCTGCCCGCATACCTTGACTACGCCGTTCGTGCCCGCGTGGGCGAAGGCCTGTCATTGGCGGCAGCGGTCAAAAACACGGTGGTTGAACACCTCAACAGCGGCAACCCCAATGCCAGCGCCAATGGCTATGCCAGTGGGTTCACGCCACCTGCCGCCACCGCCAATTTGGCCAGCATGACAGTGGATGCCAAGACTGGGGTGATCAGCATCAAAACCACGGCCGCCGCAGGCAATGGCCTTGTGCACTTGGTCCCCTATTTGGGCACCTGGGCGGCGCCCACAAGCTTGCCCGACGGCACCACCGCGTTCACCCCACCCAGCCAAGCTGTGGTGGCCTGGCGCTGTGTGGGGGCAGACGTGGTGCTGCCCGGCACCTTGTCGATCCCCGCTGGTAATTTGTTGCCGGCCAAGCAACTGCCCAGCGAATGCCGTTGATGCGCACTTGAGCGAGCCCGCTGCGCCTGCAAAGCCTCATGCAGGTTTGCGGGGCAGCATGGCGTTTTTCAAAACGCCTCAGGGCAGGGACACAGTGCCAGCGGGCAAGCCCGCCACATGATCGGCAATTTCACCTGGGGTGGTGAACCACACGCGCGTTCGTTGGGCGGCCATGTGCTCCAAAATCAACTTGAGTTGGTGGGCGCGGTGGGGCTGCCCCATCAAAAAGGTGTGCAGTGAAACCCCGCACACCAGTGGCCATCCATTGTGCTCGCCATCGCTCAGTTGTTGGTTGAAACCGTCGGTGATCATGGTGGTGAACTCGCCGTCGCTGGCCCCGCGGTTGATGAAGGCCGGTATGTCATTGAGCTCCATCGACGGGTAAGGCACGCTCAATATGGGGCCGCGATCGGTGCGAAACCATTGCGGTTGCTCATCAAAAAACCAGTCCATTTGGTAGGTATAACCTGTTTCCAAAAGCAACTCTGGTGTCTTGGCGCTTTGAGAAATGAAGGGGCCCAGCCATCCTTTGGGAGCCTTTCCCTCCTCTTGGATGAAGCGGTCGCGAACCTCGGTGAGCATGGCCCGCTCCGTGGCTTCGTCCATGTCGATTTGGCGCTCAGAGTTGGTGCGGCCATGGCCAACAAACTCGTCGCCCCGTTCGCGAAAGGGCACCAGCACCTCGGGACAAATGTCGTAGACGCTGGTGTTGGTCAAAATGGCCAGAGGGATCTGGTAGCGGTTGAACAATTCCAAAATGCGCCAAATGCCAACCCGGTTGCCGTAGTCGCGGTAGGCAAAGCCCCGGTGAAACGGCGCGGCCGGCAAAGAGGTGAAGTCTGGTCCGGGGTTGCGGCCAAATTCAAAGGCCTCCACATTCAGGGCAAAGTAAACCGCCAACTTGGCCCCATTGGGCCAGCTGTAGGTGGGTCGCTTGGGCAGTTGGGAAAATGGATAG
>RFNL01000148.1 GCA_009927195.1 Betaproteobacteria bacterium
GTAGAGTCGGCAGGCAGGCCAATGGCGTTGGCGATCTTAGCGGCTTGCGCGTCTTGCAGGCCGGTCAACGGGTCGATGAACTCGGTGATGATTTTCTCGGGCGCGCGGTGCGCCACTTCTTCGATGTCCATGCCGCCCTCGCTGGACGCGATGAAGGCCACTTTCTGGCTGGCACGGTCGGTGACCACCGACACGTAATATTCTTTTTGAATGTCGGCACCGTCTTCGATGTAGAGGCGGCGCACTTTTTGACCCACAGGCCCGGTTTGATGGGTCTTGAGTTGCATGCCCAAAATTTCGCTGGCCAGGCGTTGAACATCGTCCAAACTTTTGGCGACTTTCACGCCACCGCCTTTGCCGCGACCGCCCGCATGGATTTGGGCTTTCACCACCCATACCGGACCACCCAACTTTTGTGCCGCTTCAACCGCCTCTTGCACGGTGAAAGCGGCATGCCCGCGAGGCACCGGCACGCCAAATTGGCGCAGGATTTCTTTGCCTTGGTATTCGTGAATCTTCATGGGATCTCTCTGTGGAGTTGCAAGGTGTGAGGGCCGCGCAACAGACAAGGCCCGAATCGCGCGAGCGCGGAACTTTCAACGCCCGGAAATGTATCATGCATTACCCATTTCAAGCTTTTAACTTACTTACATCGCCGCACCGGTTACCGCCCGGTTGATCCCCACAACAGCACACCATTTCCACCATGAAAACGGTATTCATTGACGGCGAAGCGGGCACCACGGGCTTGCAAATTCGCGAGCGTTTGACCTTGCTATCAGGCATCAAATTGGTCAGCATCGACCCGGCACAGCGCAAAGACCCCCAGGCCAAGCGCGACCTGATGGCGGGTGTGGACCTGGTGATTTTGTGCTTGCACGATGACGCAGCGCGCGAATCGGTGGCCATGGTCGACGCCATGAGCGGCCATCGCCCGCGCATCATCGACGCGTCCACCGCCCACCGCACCCAAGCGGGCTGGGTGTATGGCTTTGCGGAGTTGTCCAAAGCCCAGGCCACACACATCCAAGCGGCCGAGCGGGTGGCCAACCCTGGTTGCTATGCCACCGGGGCCATTGCGCTCATCAAACCCTTGATCGATGCGGGCCTGATCCCTGCCGACCAAGCCTTGTGCCTGCCCAGCGTCAGTGGGTATTCGGGGGGAGGGCGCAGCATGATCGAAGCTTATGAAGCAGGCCAGGCACCGCTGTTTGAGGCCTATGCATTGGGCTTGTCGCACAAACATGTCCCCGAGATCATGCATTGCACCGGCCTGTCACGTCGCCCCTTGTTTGTGCCCAGCGTGGGCAACTTCAAGCAAGGCATGATTGTGCAAATCCCCTTGCATTTGGACAGCTTGCCCGGCCAGGTCAAGGCCGGCGATTTGCACGATGCCCTGGCCGCACACTATGCCCAAACCAATGACCCGCTGGACCCTTGTGTGGCTGTGCTGCCCCCCACCAGTGACTTCAAACTCGATGCCACCGCTTTGAACGACACCAACCGCATGGAGTTGCGGGTGTTTGGCAACGAAACACATGGGCATGCGGTGCTGATGGCCCGGCTCGACAACCTGGGCAAAGGTGCCAGCGGCGCGGCGGTGCAAAACCTGCGCTTGATGCTGGGGGTTTGACCGCGCTGGCAGCCCATCGGGGCTGATTTATCTCAGGCCTCTTCCTCGTCGGGCAAGCCCGACACCACCTGGCGCACCACATCGCCCGCAAAACCCCGGGTCGCCAAAAACCGGGCTTGTTTGCCCCGCTCGGCGCTGGAGGTAGCGACTTGACCGAATTTTTTCGCCCACACCGCGCGGGCGCGGGCCAACTCGCTGTCGTTGAGCTCCGCCATGGTTTGCGCCACCAAACCAGGGTCCACCCCTTTGGCCTGTAACTCCTGGCGCAAACGGTTGGCGCCAAGCTTGCCCGCGCGGCGATTGACCAGGGTTTCAACCACCCGCGCGTCGCTGACCAGGCCGTTGGCCTTCAACTGGCTCAAAGCGGCGTGCGCTTCATCGGGGCTATAGCCCTGGGCTTGCAATTTGGTTTGCAAGGCTTGCTCGGCCATCTCGCGCTGGGCCAGCCATTTCACCGCTTGGCTTTGGGCCGACTCAGCCGGCCGCCCCCCGTCGATGACCTGCCAGCGCTCGGGCATGGTGGCGCCCCTCACTTGACCGCTTGCAGCTTGATGGGCTCGGCATCGCTGGCGAGCAAGGGAATGCCCAAAGACTCCCGCACTTTGTTTTCGATCTCAAAGGCCAGGTCGGGGTTTTCGCGCAAAAACTCGCGGGCATTGTCTCGGCCTTGGCCAATTTTTTCGCCTTGATAGGCATACCAAGCGCCCGATTTTTCAATGATGCGTGCCTCCACACCCATGTCGATGATTTCGCCGTGGCGGCTGATGCCCTCGCCAAACAAAATATCGAACTCGGCGGTTTTGAAAGGGGGTGCGACTTTGTTTTTGACCACTTTGACCTTGGTCTCGTTGCCGATGGAGTCCTCACCTTTTTTGATGGTGCCGGTGCGGCGAATGTCCAAGCGAACCGAGGCGTAGAACTTCAAGGCGTTGCCACCGGTGGTGGTTTCGGGGCTGCCGAACATGACACCGATCTTCATGCGGATTTGGTTGATGAAGATGACGGTGCAATTGGTTTTCTTGATGTGCGCGGTGAGCTTGCGCAGGGCTTGGCTCATCAGGCGGGCTTGCAAGCCGGGCAGGGAGTCGCCCATTTCGCCTTCCAGTTCGGCCTTGGGCGTGAGAGCCGCCACCGAGTCAATGACGATCAGGTCGACTGCGCCAGAGCGCACCAGGCTGTCGACAATTTCCAGCGCTTGCTCGCCGGTGTCTGGCTGGCTGATCAGCAGGTCTTGCAGGTTAACGCCGAGTTTTTGCGCGTACTGCACGTCCAAGGCGTGCTCGGCATCCACAAAGGCGCAGGTACCGGCTTGCTTTTGCATCTCGGCGATGACTTGCAAGGTGAGCGTGGTTTTGCCGGAAGACTCCGGGCCGTAAATTTCGATGACGCGGCCGCGCGGCAGCCCGCCCACGCCCAGCGCGATGTCCAGGCCCAGCGAGCCGGTGGAGACGACTTGGATGTCCTCG
>RFNL01000383.1 GCA_009927195.1 Betaproteobacteria bacterium
TACATCGGCTGATGAGCGTGATCATCTCGCGTCAGATGAACCCAACGTCAGTCTGCCCTCGCCCACCTGAACCCTGCGTTCAGGATGACGGTCGGGTGGTCACTTGCAGACACCCTGTTCAACCCCCCACCACTCCCCCGCCCATGATCCTCGAACCCCTGGTTATTTTTGAGCTCGCCACATTGGGCCTATTCACTGGCTTCATGGCAGGTCTGTTGGGCATTGGTGGGGGCATGATCATGGTGCCGTTTCTCACCATGGTGCTGTCGGTGCGCCACATTCCAGATGACTTGGGCCTGAAGATGGCCATTGCAACCTCCATGTCCACCATCATCTTCACCTCCATTTCAAGCGTGCGGGCGCACCACCAAAAAGGGGCGGTGAGGTGGCCCTTGGTGCGCGCTTTGGCACCGGGTTTGGTGCTGGGCAGCGTGATCAGCAGCCTGGGCGTATTCACCGTCATCAAGGGCCAGTTTTTGGGCTTCTTTTTCGCCCTTTTCGTGGCCTTTTCTGCCACCCAAATGTTTTTGGACCGCAAACCCAAACCCAGCCGCCAACTGCCTGGGACCGTGGGGCTTTTGGGCGCAGGCGGCTTCATAGGGTTTTTATCGGGCCTGGTGGGTGCAGGGGGTGCTTTTGTCAGCGTTCCCTTCATGGCCTGGTGCAATGTGCTGATTCCCAATGCCGTGGCCACCAGCGCCGCATTGGGTTTTCCCATTGCGCTGAGCAACACCGTGGGCTATGTGTTCAGCGGCTGGAACGAGCCCAACCTGCCTGTTGGCTCACTGGGCTACGTGTGGTTACCCGGGGCTGTGATCATCGCCGCTTGCAGTGTGCTGACGGCCCCTGCGGGTGCGCGTGCGGCACACCGTTTGCCGGTGAAGCGCTTGAAACAAATCTTTGCGGTGATGCTCTACATTTTGTCGGGATTCATGTTTTACCGCGGCTTCACCCATTGATTGTCTTTTAAGCACCCGGGTGATCGGCAAAAAATGCCATCGCCGATTGAACCCCCGAACCGGCCAAGGGCACCCCACACAAGCGCATGCCCATTTCACACGCGGCCAAGGTCGCGATCAGGGTCAAGTCATTGGTGTCGCCCAAATGGCCAATGCGGAACATGCGTCCTTTGACCAAGCCCAAACCTGTGCCCAAGGAGCAGTCAAAACGCTCTAGGATGCGCTGGCGCACCTGGTCGGCATCCACTCCATCGGGCATGACCACGCCGGTCAGGATGGGCGAATACACCGCAGGGTCTTGGCATTGAATCGGCAAACCCCAGGCTTGCACCGCAAGCCGCACACCATTGGCCCAACGTTGATGGCGGGTAAACACCAGGGGCAAGCCTTGTTCCAGCAACATGTCGCAAGCTTCGCTCAGGGCATACAACAAATTGGTATTGGGCGTTGTCGGAAAGTAACCGCTTTTGTTCATGCTCAACATCTCATCCCAAGCCCAGTAGGACTTGGGCATGCGCGACTGGGCACTGGCGGCAATGGCCCTGGGGGACAAAGCGTTGAAAGCAATACCAGGGGGCAACATCAAGCCCTTTTGAGAGCCGCCCATGGACACATCCACGCCCCACTCATCGTGCCGGTAATCGGCTGCGCCCAAGCCAGAAATGGTGTCGACCAACAACAAAGCGGGATGTTGGGCCCGCTCCATGGCGCGGCGCACGGCCAAAATGTTGCTGGTCACGCCGGTGGACGTTTCGTTGTGCACCACGCAAACCGCCTTGATCTGGTGGTGGGTGTCTTGGCTCAGGCGCTTCTCTATCAAATCGGCCTGAATCCCACAGCGCCAATTTTGTCCGCCTGGCAAACCCAATACCTCGGTTTTCAAGCCCAGCTTCAACGCCAATTGGTTCCACAGCGCTGCAAAGTGGCCGGTTTCGTACATCACCACGGTGTCACCCGGGTTGCACAGGTTGACCAGGGCGGCTTCCCAAGCCCCAGTGCCCGACCCTGGGTAAATGACCACCGGATGCTGGGTTTGAAAGATTTTTCGAATGTCGGCCAACACCTTCAAGCCCAAAGCACCAAATTCAGGACCCCGGTGATCAATGGTGGGCTGGGCCATGGCGCGCAGAATTCGATCGGGCACTGGGGATGGACCGGGGATCTGCAAATAATGGCGCCCCGAGGGGTGGAAATTCAGCTTTAACATGGGGGTGTCTCCTGCAACCAGACCGCATTGTGCAGACAGATAGCTCCCCCGGATGTCACCCCTGTTGACCTTGACCCACGCCTGGAACTTATGACCCCTGTCATCCCCCGCACCTTGCGCACCGATTTCGCCGACCACGCCTATGAACGGGTGGCCCGCAGCAGCAATGAGCAGGCCGCTAGACTGGCCCAAAGCCTGGTGCGAGAAACCCAAGGCGATGTGCTGTTTGGCTTGGCCGATCGCGGCCGCTATGCCAGTGACGCCTCCATCTACCAACAAATGCCTGTGGGCGTCCTCGTTCCGACCCAGTCGCAGGATGTGGCCACCGCGCTGGACATTTGCCGAGGCATGGGTGTGCCTGTGGTCCCCCGGGGTGGCGGAACCAGCCAATGCGGTCAAACGGTGGGGACTGGCCTGGTCATCGACCACAGCAAACACCTGGGTCGGATTTTGCATTTGGATGTCGCCGAGCGCAGCGTCACGGTGGAGCCAGGCATGGTCCTCGATCACCTCAATGCGGCGCTCAAGCCCCATGGGCTGTGGTTCCCGGTGGATGTGTCCACCAGCGGGCAAGCCACCCTCGGCGGTATGGCAGGTAACAACTCATGCGGCAGTCGCTCCTTGGCCTACGGCAACATGGTGCACAACGTTTTGGGCATCAAGGCTTGGCTGAGTGACGGCGAGTTGCTCGACTGGGGACCCATGGCACACAGCCAGGGCCGCGTTCAGCGCATCGGCCACTTTGTGCGTGACCTGGCCCAGCAACTGCACCCTGAGATCGATGCCCATTGGCCACGCGTATTGCGCCGAGTGGCTGGCTACAACCTGGATGTGTTTCACCCTGTCAGTGAACGCCCCTACACCAACGACGGATCGGTCAATCTGGCCCATTTGCTGGTGGGCAGCGAGGGCACTCTGGCGATGACGCATTCGCTCACCTTGCGACTGAGCCCTCTGCCCCGTGCCAAGGTATTGGGCGTGGTGAACTTCCCCACATTTGTACAAGCCATGACAGCGGCTCAACACATCGTGCAATTGGGCGCTGGATCGCTGTGCGCGGTCGAGTTGGTCGACCGCACCATGATCGATTTGGCCATGCAAAACCCGGCTTTTGCCCCGACCATGCGCAGCGCTTTGACGGGCGCGCCCGAGGCCATTTTGTTGGTCGAGTTTCATGGCGAGGACCCTTCGCAATTGTTGCCCTGCATACAAGACCTCAAAGACTGCATGTCAGGTTTGAACTTGCCCGACAGCGTGGTGCCTTTGTTGGAAGAGTCGGCGCAAAAAAAATTGTGGGATGTGCGCAAAGCGGGCTTGAACATCATGATGAGCCTCAAGGGGGACGGCAAACCTGTCAGCTTCATTGAAGACTGCGCAGTCCCGCTGGCGCACTTGGCCGAGTACACCACGGCCCTGACCGAGGTTTTCCACCAACACGGCACGCGCGGCACCTGGTATGCACACGCCTCAGTGGGCACATTGCATGTGCGCCCTATCCTGGACATGCGCCGCGATGGACCCCAAAAAATGCGTGCCATTGCCGAACAAGCCAGCGCCTTGGTGCGCCAATTCAAAGGGGCTTACAGCGGTGAGCATGGCGACGGCCTGTGCCGTGGCGAGTGGATATCGTGGCAGTTTGGCCCACGCATCAGCGATGCGTTCGCTCAGATCAAGGCCCACATGGACCCGATCGGGCTGCTGTGTCCACAGCGCATCGTCAATCCGCCCCGCATGGACGACACCCGACTGATGCGACACAACCCGCGCCATTCGGTCATTCACATCCACACGGCCTTGGATTGGAGCTCCTGGGACGTTCAGACCAATGCACGCACGGGTGAATTGGGTCCCCCTGGCAGCGGCGGTGACCCGGCCATGGGTCTGGCCAAAGCGGTGGACATGTGCAACAACAACGGCCATTGCCGCAAATTTGACGCTGGCACCATGTGCCCGAGTTACCGCATCACCCGCGATGAACAGCACCTCACCCGGGGCCGGGCCAACACCTTGCGCCTGGCCTTGAGTGGACAACTGGGCACCGATGCCCTCACCGGTGAGGATGTGCGCGCAGCGCTTGACCTGTGTGTGTCGTGCAAAGGTTGCAAACGCGACTGTCCCACGGGGGTGGACATGGCGCGCATGAAAATCGAGGTTCAACACCAATACAAGCGGTACAACGGCCACAGTTGGCGCGACAGGTTGGTGGCCCATTTGCCCGATTACGCCCGCCATGCGGCCGCGTTTTCGGGGCTGCTCAATTTGCGCGACCGCTGGCTTGGCTTGGCCTGGCTGAGCGAAAAACTGCTGGGCTTGTCCGCCCAACGCAGCCTGCCGGTCTGGCAGCGGCATCACTTTTTCAAACGCAGCACCTTGGGCGTGAGCGCCAGCGAAGTGCTCAAAGCAGTGCGGCCCGTGGTGCTATGGGTCGACACTTTCAACGGCCACTTTGAACCCGGCAACGCTTTGGCGGCATTTAGGGTCTTGCAAGCGGCGGGCTACACCGTGCACGTGGCCTCCAAGCACGCCTTGGGGCATGGTGCCAACCAAGGCCACCTGTGCTGTGGCCGCAGCTATTTGGCCAGCGGCATGGTCGATCGCGCCAAAGCCAAAGCCCATGCGTTGATCCAAAGTTTGCTGCCCTTTGCCCAGCAAGGCATTGCCATCGTGGGCCTGGAGCCTTCATGCCTTTACACCCTGCGCGATGAAGCCCTGGCCATGGGTTTGGGGCCCGATGCCCACACCGTGGCCGAGCACGCCCTGATGTGGGAAGAGTTCCTGGCCCGTGAGGCCCATGCGCAGCAACTCGAAGCCCTCAAAGCCCGCTTGCAACACACCTTGCAACCCATTTCGGTCCATGGCCATTGCCATCAAAAGGCTTTTGGTGGCATGGACGACTTGCTCACCTGCATCAAACTCATACCCGGAGCCCAACCCAAGGTGATCGAGAGCAGTTGCTGCGGCATGGCGGGTGCCTTTGGTTATGAGCAAGAACACCATGCGGCCTCGATGCAAATGGCCGAACTCAGTTTATTGCCCGCTGTGCGAGAGGCCACCGATGCCATCATCGTGGCCGATGGCACCAGTTGTCGGCACCAAATTTGGGATGGGGCACAACGCCCGGCCATCCATGTGGCGCAACTGCTCTCGGATCAGCTCAGAAATTGACAACGGATCGGGCAAGGCCCTTAAGTCAGGGCGCGCGGTAATTGATCCAAGGCCCATTGCGCGTGTTCGCGCACCAATGGGTCCGGGTACAACAAGCGCGACTGCAAAGCGTGAGCGGCTTGGGCGCACCAGGCGCGGTCTTGGCTCACCCGCAAGGCATTGCCCATGGCCACCGCGATATTGCGCAACCACCGCGCATGGCCAATGCGTCGGATGGCCGAGCCTTCACTCAAACGCAAAAATTCTGCCTCTGTCCACTGCAGCCCATCGAGCAAATCACCCTCGGACCAGGTTTGTCGAGCGGCAAAATCCGGCAAGCGGCTGACTTGGGCGTATTTGTTCCAAGGGCATACCAGCTGGCAGTCGTCACACCCATAAACCCGATTGCCCATCAATGGGCGAAGGGTGGGATCGATGGACCCCGGGTGTTCAATCGTCAGGTAAGAAATGCAACGCCGGGCATCCAGGCGGTACGGGGCCACGATGGCTTGTGTGGGGCAGATCTCGATGCAGGCCTCACAGTTGCCGCAGTGAGAAGTCTGGGGCGGTGTGGGAGCGAGGGCCAGGTCGACGAAAACCTCGCCCAAAAAAAACAGGGAACCACCCTCGCGATTGAGCAACAAGGTGTGCTTGCCGCGCCAACCCAATCCGCTGCGTTGAGCGAGTTCAACCTCCATGACAGGCGCGGAATCGGTAAACACCCGGTGACCGAGGGGTCCCACCTGAGCTTGCAAGCGATCGGCCAGTTGCTGCAAACGCTGTCGCAGCACCTTGTGGTAATCGCGCCCCCTGGCGTACATGGAAACGACCGGTTGATGGGGCTCGGACAAGCGTCGCCATTCCACAGCTTGCCAATCATCTGCGGAACGGGGTGCGAGATAGTCCATGCGAGCCGTGATCACACTCAGGGTGCCCGGCACCAGCTCGCTGGGCCGCGCGCGTTTCAGCCCATGCGCGGCCATGTAAGCCATCTGACCATGGAAACCCTTTTCCAACCAAGCCAACAGGCCGGGCTCGGCATCGCTCAAGTCCACGTGAGACACACCAATTTGCGAGAATCCGAGTTCCAGGGCCCATGCTTGCAAGCGACCCCACAAGTCCAAACGATCGATTGACACCCCTGCCCCTTGAATATTTCCCGGATGGTTCACGCCGAACAATGGCCCGATGAGGCCGCCACCACCGTCAGCGCCCAACGCATGGCGGCCCGCTTGCTGCAGTTGCCAGTGGCGGGCGATGCCATTGTGCACTTGCACGGCGATTTGGGCAGCGGCAAAACCACTTGGGTGCGCCACCTGTTGGTGGCGCTGGGTGTGCTCGGGCGTATCAAAAGCCCCTCTTACGCCGTGGTGGAGCCGCACTGTGCCAACCAAGCCAATGGCGAGATGGCGATTTGGCACTTTGATTTTTACCGCTTCAGCGACCCACACGAGTGGGAAGATGCAGGATTTCGCGACATCTTTGCCGCCCAGGGCCTGAAACTTTGCGAATGGCCGCAAAACGCAGGTCCTGCCCTGCCACCACCTGACGTCAGTTTGCACCTGCATTGGATGGACGATCAGGCCCGCAGCGTGCGATGGCAATCCCACAACACCAAAGGACAGGCCTTGATGCCATGAAACGTCGCGCAGTTTTGCAAGTGGGCAGCTTGGTCCTGAGCCTGGGGCTGCACGAATTGGCCAAAGGTGCCAGCATCATGGCCGTGCGTGTTTGGCCGGCCAAAGACTACACACGGGTGACCATCGAATCGGACAATGCCTTGTCCACCCAAACACAGTTCGTCGCCAACCCACCGCGATTGGCCGTCGACATAGAGGGCATTGAACTCAACCCCGCCTTGCGCGAGTTGGTGGGCAAGGTCAGATCGGACGACCCTTACATCACCGGGGTGCGGGTGGGTCAATTCACACCCACCACCGTGCGCTTGGTGCTCGATTTGCGCACCATGGTCCAGCCCCAGGTGTTTCAATTGGCCCCCGTCAAATCGGGGCAGTCGCAATACCAGCACCGCCTGGTCCTGGACTTATACCCCACCCAAGCAACGGACCCGCTGGAGGCCTTGATCGCCGAGCGCATGCCCAAGGCCACCAGCCCAGCCTTGGATCAACCCTCGCCACCGCCGGCCACAAACGCCAGCGATCCTTTGGGGGACTGGATGGCCCAGCAAGCCAACCCAAAGGGCGGGCAAATCCTGCCCCAAGCGGCAACGGGCAAGCCCGAAGGGCGGCCCACCGAGCCGCCCTCGCCGACGGCGACAACTCCTTCGATGACGGCGCGCAACCTACCCAACAACCCGCCTGCCCTGGCAGGACCCGCCCATCCGCCAGACGCAAATACCGCACCGAGCACAGAAACCGCAAGCGCTTTGCGCTGGGTAGTGGTGGCGCTGGACCCTGGTCACGGCGGCGAGGACCCGGGCGCTTTGGGCCAACGCGGCACCCGCGAAAAAGACGTGGTGCTGCAAATTGCATTGCGCCTGCGCGAGCGCATCAATCGCGCCAGCGTGCGCACCCGGCAAGGCATTTTGCCGATGCGGGCCATGCTCACCCGCGATGCCGATTTTTTCATCCCCTTGCACCAACGGGTTCAAAAAGCCCGCCGGGTCCAAGCCGATTTGTTCATCAGCATCCACGCCGATGCCTTTTTCACGCCACAGGCGCGTGGGGCCAGCGTGTTTGCCCTCAGCCAGGGGGCAGCTTCGAGTGCGGCCGCCAAATGGATGGCCGGCCAGGAAAATCGCGCCGATGCCATCGGAGGCCTGAACATCAAAACCCAGGACGCACATGTTCAGCATGCTTTGTTTGACATGAGCACCACGGCACAAATCAACGACAGTTTGAAGTTGGGCCAAGAAATGTTGGGGCAGATGCGCCAGTTGATCAAACTGCACAAACCCTCGGTGGAGCAAGCGGGTTTTGCGGTGCTCAAGGCCCCCGATATACCCAGCGTATTGGTAGAAACGGGCTTCATCAGCAACCCTGAAGAGGAGCAGCGCCTGGCCAGCGAAACCTATCAAGAGCAGTTGGCTGAAGCCTTGATGCGCAGCATCGAACGCTACTTTCAGCGCAACCCACCTTTGGCCCGCACCCGCTTGGTCTGAACCAAAGACAACCCTTGTCCCCCACAATCCCCCCTTTTCTCCCCACTGAACAAAAAGGACTCCTCATGAAAGCAGCCTGGTACACCCGCAACGGCGATGCCAAAGATGTATTGGTCGTCGGTGACATGCCCACCCCCGAGGCCGGCCCCGGCGAAGTGCGGGTGCAACTCAAAACCTCCGGCGTCAACCCATCGGATGTGAAAAACCGAAAAGGTCGACCCCTGGTGGGCGAGCGCTACATTCCCCACAGCGATGGCGCTGGTGTGATTGACCAAGTGGGCGCTGGTGTGGATGCCAGCCGCCTTGGTCAACGGGTGTGGACCTGGAATGCCCAGTACAAGAGGCCTTTTGGCACCGCGGCTCAGTACATTGTGCTGCCCCAGGCCCAGGCCCACCCCTTGCCGGAAGGCACCGACTTTGCCGCCGGGGCCTGCATGGGCATACCGGGGCTGACTGCTTTGCAAGCCGTTCACCTGGCGGGCGACTT
>RFNL01000174.1 GCA_009927195.1 Betaproteobacteria bacterium
ACATGAGATGGATTGCCAGCATGGTGGCTGATGTTCACCGCATCCTCACCCGAGGAGGGGTGTTCATGTATCCCTGGGACAAACGTGAGCCGAACAAGCCAGGCAAATTGCGCCTGATGTACGAGGCCAACCCCATGTCCTGGCTGATCGAGCAAGCAGGCGGTGCGGCCACCAATGGAAAAGAACGCATCTTGGATATAAAGCCCAGCCAATTGCACGAAAGGGTGAGTGTGATTTTGGGCTCCAAAAACGAAGTCGACCGCATCACCTCATATCACCAAAGCACTCAGGCTTGAGCCGCCCCTTATAATTTTTGGATCCCAGAGCCGGAATAGCTCAGTCGGTAGAGCAGCTCATTCGTAATGAGAAGGTCGGGGGTTCGATTCCTCTTTCCGGCACCAACTGTTTCTGCCCTGCTTCGGGATTTCCTTTCCGCCATCACCCACCCTCTATGCAATCCACCACCAAATTTTTCACAGTAATGGCCGTCTCTGCCTTGCTCACCGCTTGTCCAGGTAGCGGTGGAGATTCGAGCTCCACAGCCACTGCGAGCAGCACAACCACCATTTACGGCCTGGCCTACGACAGCACCAATGGCAAACTGTATGTCGCCAACGCGGGACGCAACACCATTCAATCCATTGATCCAACGGATCTCACCAGTTCACCCACAACCATCGCTGGTGGCGATAACGTGGCTGGAACCACCAATGGTGATTCCACTTCGGCTCGTTTTTACAGCCCTTTTGCCCTTGCCATGAGTGGCACATCGCTGTTGATCGCAGATACTGGTAACAGCATCCTCAGGAAAATAACTTCTTTAACGGGAACTAAAACAGTATCCAATTACGCCACCGCTGGAAATTTTAATTTACCAACCGCTCTTGCTGCCTCAACCACTGATCTTTATGTGGCTGACACCAACGTTCACACCATCAAAAAAATATCGCTTGCCGACGAGTCAATCCTGCCCTGGGCGGGGACTTCAGGCACAGCGGGAACCACAACGGGTGTCAACCGACTTACTGCTTTGTTCAATTTACCTGCTGGCATCGCTGTGGATACAGCCACCGGTGTGGTTTATGTCAGTGACTCTGGAAATCATTCCATCCGAAAAATTGATGCGGCTGGCAACGTGACAACCATAGCCGGTGTAGCTGGAACTTCGGGGTATAAAAATTCTGCAACTGGCACATCGGCCAAATTCAATTTACCGACCAACTTGGTTTTGTTTGGCAATTCACTATTTGTGATTGACACCAATAATCACGCGATTCGCAAAATCGACCTTTCCACCAACTCAGTCACAACATTTGCAGGAAGTGCCGGAGCCATAGACACCGATTTGAACGCCTCGTCCGGCAGTTCAGATGGAACGGGTACCAGTGCCAGCTTTTATTTTCCCAGAGGCATAGCCGTTGATGGTGCAGCCAATCTTTACGTCAGCGATCAAGATCGCACGAAACTGCGCAAAATTTCAAGCGCCGGTGTGGTTAGCACCTTCACGAAAACTTTCTAAGCAGCTAGCCGCCAAGGTTTTCACAAACCCAGCACCCGTTCGACATTCCCGTGCATGATTATTTCCATGACCTCGTCTTTTTTGACCGAGAACAGGCCACTCTTTGAAGATTTGTTCGTAAGGCAAGCCAGGGTATTCGCTGCCAAACTTGATCTTGTCTTGCAAGCGGCCACGGATGTCCACTTTCAAATTACCCTGAAAGTGCGTGGAGGCTCAGCCTGACATTTCCCAATCAACAATCCCTTTGTGCAAGGTCATTGAGGTGGGGTCCCTTACCCAGGGCCAACCCGGATGGGCCATGATGATTTTCAAGTTGGGGGAGTCGGCCGCGAGGTCATCGACGTTAGAGGGGTAGGCATGGCGCACATGCGCGCCGTTGTCGCCCGGCATCCCAGCGCCAATGCAAGTGGAGCCCACATCGATCATCTCCGCTGCGCCCAGGACGTTGATCACCTCAAACAAATCGTTGCAACGACAGTCGTTGACCGCGAAGAACTTCAAACATGGCCATGGCCAATTTCGTCATCGTGGTGCATCCCCAAATCGGTGCCTAAGATCTGGCAGACGTGATCGCTCTGGCCAAAGCCAAGATACCCGTTGATTAAATTGTTTCAGTGCCCCAAGACTTGGGGCAAAAACGGCACCAAATCTGCGCCATGTTTTCCACGCCAAGCCACGATGTGATCCGGCCGAATCAGCACCATACTGGCCTGGTACAACGCTTGCAACTCGGGCAAATCGGGTTGAACCAAGGACAAGTCCATGCCCAATGCCTGGGCTTCTTCCATCACCACGGAGGCATCCCAAGGCCCCTGCCCCAGCAGCAGCAAGGTCCATTCACGGTGGAACGCATCAAACAAAGATCGACCATCAGGCAGCCAGGCATGGGGCGGCCTGCCCCCGGGGCAGGCACTGGGTTGGTAATCGTTGGCGGTGTCGGGCGGTGGCGATGTGCCATCCGAAATGATCAAGGGTGATCCTTCATAGCGCCCGCCAAAGGTGACACCCGGGATATTAAACTCCAAGCGCACATGGGCATTGAGAACATCGCTGGCCTCTTGGCGCAAAGCTTGTCCCTGTGGCCCATCGTCCTCCAGCGCCTCTCGCGCCACAAACAACCCTACCGAATCGGCAAATTGACGCGCATAGGAGGTGTTGCGCACGGCCAATGGACGGCGCTCGGCCTCATAACTGTCCAACAAAGCCAGTGGCGAAATGCTTTTGCCCACGCTAGCAAGCTTCCAGCCCAGGTTGACTGCATCTTCCACTGCAGTGTTGTAGCCCAAACCACCCGTGGGTGTGAACAAGTGAGCGGCATCACCCATCAAAAAAACACGGCCTTTTGAAAACCGTTCGGCCACCAAGGCATGCCCAGCCATCCAGGTTTGGTGTGACAAGATCTCCATCTCCACATCAAAGCCCAAGACCTGTATGACCAGTTGCCTTGCAGCGCTTTCGTCAATCCCTTCGCTGTCCTCACCCTCTTGCAAAGCCGCGTGCAATGCAAAGTCTTGCTGGCCATCAACCGCCACCAAGAGGGCCCTGCGTTGTGCATTGACAGTCACATACATCCAGGCCCGGTCATGTGGTATTCGTGCATACATTTGTGGCGAACGCAGGTAAACGGCAAGCATCAAACCACCCATGAAGTCGCGCTTGATATCACTGGCACCGGCATAACCAATACCCAGGTGGGTCCGTACCAAGCTGCGCGGTCCATCGGCACCTACCAAAAATTGGGCGCGCACATGCACCCCTCACCGCCCGCTGTGGGGGAAATCCAAGCATCAACATGGTCTGGATGAACCTCAAACCTATCCATCCGCCAAGCAAATCGAATGTCATTGCTGGGCCATTTCTGGGCATGCTTGAGCAGCACCGGTTCGACCCATTTTTGTGACACCCGATGGGGCAACTCAGCTGCGCTCCAGGCACCCGCCATGGCACGCACGCGGGTGGTGGCCTGTTCTGCGGTGGGCAATCGCAATCGGGCCAATTCATAGCCCCCCACACGGGTGAAATAGGCAATGTCGGTGGGGTGATCGGCAGGCAAGCCCAATGCGCGAATCTCATGGGCAAAGCCCAGCC
>RFNL01000169.1 GCA_009927195.1 Betaproteobacteria bacterium
TTGTCGCTCAAAGAAGGGCTGACCGTTTTCCGCGATCAGGAGTTCAGCCAAGACCTGGCGGGATCGGCCTCGGCCCGGGCCGTCAAGCGCATTGAAGATGTCCGACTGCTTCGCAACATGCAATTTGCCGAAGACGCCGGCCCCATGGCTCACCCTGTGCGCCCGGACAGTTACCAGGAAATCAATAATTTCTATACCGTCACTGTGTACGAAAAAGGGGCAGAACTGGTTCGCATGATGCAAACCTTGCTGTCGCAAGCCCATGATCCGCAAGGCCGGGTAGGCTTTGCCCGAGGCATGACTTTGTACGTTCAACGCCACGATGGTCAAGCGGTGACCTGTGATGACTTTGCCCAAGCCATTGCCGATGCCAACCCCGGCTCCGCTTTGGCGCAACACCTGGAGACCTTCAAACGTTGGTATGCGCAATCTGGCACGCCACAAGTGCATGCCACCGCCCACCACGACCCAGTCACACAACGCTATACCCTGAGCTTGAGCCAGTCTTGCGGGCCCACACCTGGCCAAGAATACAAAGAAAATTTTGTGATCCCGGTGATGGTGGGCTTGATCGATGTCCATGGTCAGACTTTGTGCCAGGATCGATTGTGTGTGCTGAGCGAAACCCATCAAAGCTGGGTGTTTGAGGGCATCGCCAGTGAACCGGTGCCCTCGTTGTTGCGCGGCTTTAGCGCACCAGTGGTCTTGCATTTCGACTACAGCCAAGCTCAACTTTTGAGCCTGATGGCCCATGACCATGACCCGTTCAACCAATGGGAAGCAGGCCAACGCATCTTTACTGCGGCGGCCATGAACGCCTTAAAAAGCGATTCAATAGCCTCAACCATTCTGCCCGCCGAAGTGATTCAAGCCCTGGGTCAATTGCTGCAATCGGATCGGCTCGATCCCGCCTTCAAAGAACTGGCCCTGACCTTGCCCAGCGAGGCCTATTTGGCCGAGCAATCCGAGGTTGTGGATCCGTTGCGCATCCACCAGGTCCGCCAAGCCATGCGCTTGCAAATGGCGCGGGAACTCCAGGACGTGTGGCAGCTGGTGTATGAATCCCATCGCAGCAGGGGTACTTACAGAACCGGTGCAAATGCCATGGGACAACGTGCATTGGCCAACTTGGCATTGCTGCATCTTTGTCTGAACCAAACCGAACAAGCTGCCCCTCAGTGGGCTGAACAAGCCTTGCTGGCTTTCAACCAAGCCAGCAACATGACCGATCGCATGGGGGCTTTGCAAGCGCTGGTGCATGCAAAGCATCCGCACGCTCATTCCGCTTTGGCAAGATTTCACCAGCTGTTTGTCCATGACGAGTTGGTGATTGACAAATGGTTTGCTTTGCAGGCCAGCGCGCCCGATCACGAGGGCTCGATCCTGTTACAAGTCAAGCAATTGATGCGTCACCCCGACTTTCAATTGCGCAACCCCAACCGGGCGCGCAGTTTGATTTCGACCTTTTGCCACAGCAACCCAGCGGCCTTTCATCGACCCGATGCATCGGGCTATGTATTTTGGAGTGAAAGGGTGATGGAGATCGATGCCATCAACCCCCAGGTGGCCGCCAGATTGGCCCGTGCCATGGATCGCTGGCGCAAACTCGCCCAACCCTATCGCGATGCCGCTTGTGAAGCCATCAAACGTGTGGCTGCCAAGCCCGACTTGAGCAAAGACGTGCGCGAGGTGGTGAACCGCGCGCTGCAAGAAAGCGCATCATGAACGTATCCCTGTCCCGTTATTTGGTGGAGGAGCAGCGCTCCAAAGGAAAAATAAACCCTGAATTGCGTCTCTTGCTGGAAGTCGTGGCCAGGGCCTGCAAAAGCATCAGCCATTCAGTCAACAAAGGTGCCTTGGGCGGGGTGCTGGGCACGGCGGGATCCGAAAACGTGCAAGGGGAGGTTCAAAAAAAGCTAGACATCATCGCCAATGAGGTATTGATCGAGGCCAACGAATGGGGCGGACATTTGGCTGCCATGGCTTCGGAGGAAATGGACAGCATCCATCTGGTGCCCAACCGCTATCCTCAAGGCGAATATCTGCTGTTGTTCGATCCTTTGGATGGCTCCAGCAATATCGATGTCAATGTCAGCATCGGAACCATCTTCAGTGTCCTGCGCAAACCCGAGGGAGATGCTGGTGTCAGCGAAGCCGATTTT
>RFNL01000397.1 GCA_009927195.1 Betaproteobacteria bacterium
GGGGTATTTGATGGAATGACACAGCTTCGCTCTGTTCCCGTGATCTCCATGTGGCAAAGCCACCGAGTTATCTAAATAACATCAGTGGCCGTGCTTGCATGTGTTGAACAAAATTACTTGCGCAGACCGAGTTTGGCAATCAGCGCTGTGTAGCGGTCGGCATCCTTGGACTTGAGGTAGTCCAGCAATTTTCGACGGCGGCTGACCATGCGCAACAAACCACGGCGACCGTGGTGATCTTTGGCGTGGGTTTTGAAATGGGGCGTGAGTTCATTGATGCGGGCGGTCAGAATGGCCACCTGCACTTCGGGACTGCCTGTATCGCTGGCGTGCGGGCATTGGCTTTGACGACCTCTGCCTTGTTAAGTGTGGTCATGATGATTCCTTGGTGTTTGACTTGCGCCAGGCACTGGAACTGCGCTTGGCGTGCGTCCGAAAAATTCAGACCTGCAAATTATAGCTTCATCCAACTTTTCAGCCGATCTACACCCGATAACAGCCTTTGGGGCTCTTTGGAGGCGAAGCACCAGCGCAACCAACCGGCCGCCTCGGGGCCAAATGCTTCACCAGGGGCCAGGCCCAGGCCAGCTTGGGCCACCAATTGCTTGGCCATGATCACACCGTTGTCGTGGCCAGGCCATCGAAAAAAGGCATACATCCCCCCCAAAGGCATGCTCAATTCCAAGCCCGGCACCTCCTGCAACGCCCCAACCAAAGTATCCCGACAGATTTTGAGATGGGACACCACCCTCGGGGTGATTTCTGAGGCATGCTGCAATGCCACCACACCAGCCCGCTGGGCAAAGACAGGGCAGCAAGAGGTGTTGAACTCAATGAGTTTGCCCATGGCCTGGGTCATTGCTGGTGGCATGACCAACCAACCCAAGCGCCATCCGGTCATGAGGTGGCTTTTGGAAAAACTGTGCACCACCACCAAACGGTCGTTGGGGTCAGCCACATCCAGAAAGCTTGGGGCGCAGGCATTTTCAGTGGGCGCAAAGTAAAGCGCCTCATAAACCTCATCGGCCAAAATCCAGGTTCCTGTTTCACGACACCGGCGCAAGATGGCCTCTTGCTCAACTTGACCCAAGGTCCAACCAGTGGGGTTGTTCGGTGCATTCAAAATCAATAAGCGTGTCTGCGGAAGGATGGCGGCCAACAATTCATCCAAATCCAATTGCCAACGCCCACCAACTGCTTGCAAAGCCAGGGTGCGCAAGTTGGCGCCCATGATGCGAGGTTGGGCGACCAAATTCGGCCAGACCGGCGTGATGACCAAGACATCGTCTTCCGCATCGACCAGAGCTTGTACAGCCAGCATCAAGGCATTGACCCCACCCGCGGTGACCGCCACACGATCTGCAGCCACGCCCAGGCCATTCGGCCCCGGATGCTTTTGCGTCATGTGATTCGCAATACCGTGGCGCAACTCATGCAGGCCCAGGTTATGGGCATAAAAGGTCTCGCCAAGTCGCAAAGATTCGATGGCCGCTTGGCGAACAATGTCCGGTGTGGCCTCATCGCTCTCACCAAACCAAAAGGCAAGCACATCATCACGGCCCAGACCGGCATTGGCCACATCGCGAATTTTGGAAGCCTCTAAATTCAAAATGGTGGAACGCATGGGTTAGTCCTGGATAAAAAAATCATTTTCCAACCGTGGGGGGAGGTGGCCTGCTGATGCGGCATAAGCTGGGCAGTTCGGCTGGTTGGGCCGTCAAATTTTTGACCACTTTGAATCCTAAGCCTGAGCCCTGGGTATCGTGACGCACGCCTGGATCACCCAACCGATTCCATGGACCGCGTTCCAGTGGCTTGGCCAAGGCCCATGCGAGTGAGGTGCCGGCATCCAGAACGGCTTGAACCCACATCTCCAACAAGATTTGCATGCGCCTGGGCACATGGTCTTCTCGCGGATTTGAAAATCGTTGCTCGAAGACCGTACTTAAAAACATTTCAAATAACGTCCAAAAAGTCGATTTCAAGGCCTGATGCGAGAAAAGATTCATCCCTTTGTGCCCTTGAATGTCGGTGGCTTAGACGCAACTTTAGATGAACGCGGAACAACCGCTCAATGTACCCTCTATTAAGGAGAAAACCATGTTTTTTGCCCCGATCGCACCAGTGAATTACCGCAACAATGCCCACATGGGCGTTGAACGATTTTTAAAGGAACTGGCCCGAGCGCATCAGTCGCCAACCACCGAGTTCGAACAAGACGAACAGCAGTACAAACTGAGAATGGATGTGCCTGGTGTTACCCGCGAACAGATTTCTGTATGGATCGAGGAGCAGGTGGTGAAAATCAACACCTTGGCCGATGCACCCCGGGCTTACCAAGCCTTGTTTGAATTGCCCCTGCCCATCGATGCCGCCGCCAGCAGCGCCAAACTCGAGCATGGCGTCTTGAGCCTGATTTTGGTCAAAAAATTGCCGGAAAACAAAGCCCATGCCGTGATGGTTCAATGATTTTCGGACAGCTGGTGCAGTGGCCAGCGGGGTCTAACAGTAAAAGCATCACCACGCGTCAAGCGCACGCCAGGCAAGGCTTGGATGCGCATGGCTGCGGCCATGGCAATCATCGCCCCGTTGTCTGTGCACAAATGCAACTCTGGGTAATGCACTTGCACCCCCTGGGCCGAGCAATTGGCGTTTAATTGCTCGCGCAATGACCGATTGGCCCCGACACCGCCGGCCACCACCAGTCTTTTCAGGCCCGTTTGCACCAAGGCTTTGATTGATTTCTTGACCAAAACATCCACAATGGCCGCTTGGGTGCTGGCCGCCAAATCAGCCACCCGGTCTGGCACGGCAGCCCCCAGGCGCTGGGTTTGGGTCAAAACCGCCGTTTTGAGGCCCGCAAACGAAAAGTCCAAATTGCCGCTGTTGAGCAATGGCCTGGGCAGGGCAAAAGCCCTGGGGTCTCCCTGCATGGCCAGTCGGGCCAATGCAGGGCCGCCTGGGTAAGGTAGGCCCAACAGCTTGGCCGACTTGTCAAAAGCTTCACCCGCCGCATCATCTATGGTTTCGCCCAATAAGGCGTAATCACCGACTGAATTCACCCGCATGAGTTGGGTATGGCCACCAGACACCAACAAGGCCACGAAAGGAAAAGCCGGCGGGTGTTCGCTCAAAAAGGGAGACAACAAATGCCCTTCCAAGTGGTGCACACCCAGCATGGGTATTTGCCATGCGCTGGCCAAACCTGCGGCGACCCCAGCCCCCACCAATAAAGCACCAGCCAAGCCCGGACCTCGGGTATAGGCCACGACATCAATCTCCCTGGCTTGGATGCCTGACTGGGTCATCACTGACTCGGTCAAGGGAATCACTCGGCGAATATGGTCTCGGCTGGCCAACTCCGGCACCACCCCGCCATATGCCTGGTGCATTTCGATTTGTGAGTGCAAAGCCTGGCCCAGCAACACAGGCAGGCGATGAAATGAATCTGCCGAGCTGGGGTTGGCTTGCACCAAGGCCACACCGGTTTCATCACAAGAGGACTCGATGCCCAAAACGATCATGTGCGCAGTGTAGCCCCGCATGCAGGACAATCTTGTGATGGGCATCAGTGCGTACCTCAAAGAAATCGGCCGCGGCAAAGAAGGCGCGCGTGCTTTGAGCCGCGCTCAAGCCGCCGATTTGATGGGGCAGTTGCTGGACAATCAACTCACGGACTTGGAGATCGGCGCATTTTGCTTGGCCATGCGCATCAAGGGCGAAACACCCGATGAAATGGCGGGTTTTTTGGATGCGACCACCTGCCGATTAACGCCATTGGACAGTCCGCATCAAGCGCCTGCGCTGGTCATCCCCAGCTACAACGGTTCGCGCAAAATGCCCTTGCTGACCCCCTTGCTGGCCATGTTGATGGCCCGCCATGGATTCGCAGTTCTGGTCCATGGTTGCAGCACTGAGGCCCAGCGCGTCTCCAGTGAACAAGTATTTGCCGCCTTGGACTGGCCTGTGACAGCCAACACCGCAACATTGGTGCCCGGCAAGGTTCGCTATCTCCGCACATATGACTTGTGTCCTGCATTGCAAAAACTTTTGGATGTCAGGCGCACTGTGGGATTGCGCAATCCGGCCCACAGCATGGTGAAAATGATCAATCCATTGCGGGGTCCCGCCCTCTTGGTGAGCAGCTACACCCATCCTGAATACGCCATCAGCATGTCTCAAACCCTGTCCCTGGTGCAGGCCCATGCGCTGCTCCTGCGCAGCACAGAAGGTGAACCGGTGGCAGATCCAAGGCGCACACCGGCCATGATTGCTTTTGTCCACGGACAAGCCATGCCAATGCGGACTTTGCAAAAGGGCAGCTTGACCGAACTCACCCCCTTGCCACAGGACAACGACCCAGAGACCACCGCCCGCTACATTGAAGATGTGCTGCAAGGCCATCAACCCGTTCCGCCGCCCATTGCCCAACAGGTTGAAGTGCTGTTGTCGTTGGGCCATCAGGTGTCCGACTTCCATCGATCTGTTTTGTCTCATGAAGCCACAGCCCCACAAACCCAAGGTTAGATTGGTGGGCGCAGGGCCGGGCGACCCCGAAATGCTGACCCTCAAAGCCCTCAAAGCATTGCAATCAGCGAGTTTGATCTTGGTCGACGACTTGGTCGGTGAAGACATTCTGAGTTTGGCCAATCGGACGGCCAGGGTGATCAAAGTGGGCAAGCGTGGGGGTTGTCGATCCACGCCCCAGGCATTCATCCACAAATTGATGGTGCAAGCCGCGTTGTCTGGCGAAAATGTGGTCCGACTCAAAGGGGGCGACCCGCTGATTTTTGGGCGCGGGGGTGAAGAGATAGATCATTTGCGATCGGCCGGCATTGAGGTGGAAATCATCAACGGCATCACCTCGGCCTTGGCTGGCATGGCTTGCCAGCAAATCGCCTTGACACACCGCGATCATGCTCAAGGCGTTGTTTTCGTGACCGGCCACCGCCATGCGAGTGGTTCCTCCATGCCCTGGGCGGACATAGCGCGCGCCGCCCACACCGCTCGCTTGACCTTGGTGATTTATATGGGGCTGGCCCAGTTGGACCACATCCAATCTCAATTGCTGGAGGGTTTACCAGCCAGCACGCCAGTGGCATTGCTGCAAAACATCAGTTTGCCCAGCCAGCGACATGCCATCACTCTTTTGTCAACAGTCTCACAATGTGCAGCCCAGCAGGAATTTTCCAGCCCCACTGTCATCGTGGTGGGCGAAGTGCTCACCGGCATTCATGCCCTGGGATTGGCCGAGGACACTTTGACCAATGCGCATCAAAACCAAACTTGATGGGATTGGATGGAAGCCTCGGCCGCCCATGACCGGGGCAGCGGCTTGTGCATGCGAAAATCAGTACATTCAAACCTCAAACGGACATCCTCACATGGAAGCAGAACGCATCAACCAAATTGGCAACCAATTGCAAGACCTCAGCGCTCGCAGCGTCGAGTTGCGGAGGTATCTTTGACTTTGATGCCAAATTCGAACGGCTGAGAACCGTTAACGCCTCACTGGAAGACCCCAGTGTTTGGGATGCACCTCAAACAGCGCAAGCGTTGGGGCGCGAGAAAAAATCGCTGGAAGATGTGGTGCTGGTTCTGAGCCGTTTGGCCCAAGAACTCACAGACAACCTGGAGTTGTTTGAGATGAGTCGGCAAGAAAATGACGAAGCAGGCTTGATCACGATTGAAAGTGAAGCCGTCAGCTTGCTGGCCGACGTAGAAAAGCTGGAATTTCGGCGCATGTTCCACAACCCTGCCGACCCCTGCAATGCCTTTCTCGACATACAAGCCGGTGCTGGTGGCACAGAAGCCTGCGATTGGGCCAGCATGCTGTTGCGCCAGTACCTCAAATACGCTGAGCGCAAAGGATTCAAAGCCACGTTGGAAGATGAGTCCCCTGGTGATGTGGCGGGTATCAAAGGTGCGACCTTGAAGATCGAAGGTGAATACGCCTTTGGCTTGCTGCGCACCGAAACCGGCGTGCACCGCTTGGTGCGCAAGTCGCCCTTCGACTCTTCGGGCGGTCGCCACACCAGTTTTGCCAGCATATTTGTCTACCCCGAGGTGGACGACTCGATCGAGATCGACATCAACCCGGCGGATGTGCGCACCGACACTTTCCGCGCATCGGGCGCGGGTGGTCAGCATATCAACAAAACCGACTCAGCGGTGCGCCTGACCCACATTCCCACCGGCATCGTGGTGCAGTGCCAAGACGGCCGCAGCCAACACAGCAACCGCGACGTGGCTTGGAAGCGCCTGCGCTCCAGGCTGTACGACTTTGAAATGCGCAAACGCATGGAAGCCCAGCAAAAGCTGGAAGACACCAAAACCGATGTGGGTTGGGGTCACCAAATTCGAAGCTATGTACTGGACCAAAGCCGCATCAAGGACTTGCGCACCAATGTGGAGATCAGCAACACCCAAAAAGTGCTGGACGGCGACTTGGATGCCTTTATCGAAGCCTCTCTCAAACATGGCGTTTGAAACGCCTGTACCCACTCAACCACACAGGACCCCCTCATGCTTGAAGGCACTGCCGCTTTGACACGCCGCGAGGACTACGCCGCCCCCGCATTTTGGATTGACACGGTTGATCTGACCATCGACCTCGATCCCATCAAAACCCGCGTACTCAACAAAATGCAGGTGCGCCGCAACCCTGACGTCAGCGCACAAGCCCTGCGCTTAGATGGCGAGGAACTCAATCTGGCCCGCGTCATGGTCAACGGACAAGGCACGAGCTTCAAAATGGAGCAAGGCCAATTGGTGTTGGAGAATCTTCCCGAAGGATTTCAAGCCTTTGAATTGGAAATTTTCACCACTTGCAACCCAAGCAAGAACACGCAATTGTCTGGTCTTTACCTGAGCCAAGACGCTTTTTTCACACAATGCGAGGCCCAAGGCTTCAGGCGCATCACTTATTTTTTAGACCGCCCCGATGTGATGTCGCTGTATCGGGTGACTTTGCGCGCCGACAAAACTGCATACCCTGTTTTGTTGTCTAACGGTAATTTGATGGCGCAATCCGAATTGCCCGACGGCCGGCACATGGCCCTTTGGGCAGACCCCCATAAAAAACCCAGTTATCTTTTTGCCTTGGTTGCAGGACCCCTGGTGTGCCGTGAACAACGCATCACCGCCCGAACTGGGCGCGAACATCTGTTGCAAATTTATGTGCGGTCTGGGGACTTGGACAAAACCGACCATGCCATGCAGTCTTTGATCGCCAGCATTGCCTGGGACGAATCTCGATATGGCCTGGGATTGGATTTGGAACGCTTCATGATTGTGGCCACCGCAGACTTCAACATGGGCGCGATGGAAAACAAGGGTTTGAACATATTCAACACCAAATATGTTTTGGCCAGCCCCGCTACCGCCACCGATGCTGACTAT
>RFNL01000201.1 GCA_009927195.1 Betaproteobacteria bacterium
ATGAAAAAGCCTGTCACAGCGTGTCAGGCCAAGGGGGGTGGATTCTAACCTGTCCGCCCAATGCCCAAGAGTCAATAGAATGAACCACCTTGAATCCCTGACCACTATGCCCAAAGCCACTGCAACCTCCACCGATCAGCCAGCGCCTTGTGCGAGTTACGAAGCCGCCGTGCAAGAGCTGGAAGCCTTGGTGGCCAGTTTGGAAGGTGGCCAATTGCCACTTGATCAACTCCTGGTCAGTTACCAGCGCGGGGCTGAACTGTTGGCCTATTGCCAATCCAAGCTGCAACAAGTGGAACAACAAATCAAAGTGCTCGACGAAGGCGTTCTCAAACCCTGGACGCCCAACCCATGAATTCATCGGATGGCGCTTTTCGCGATTGGTCGGCCCGCTGCCTGGAACAGTTGGAGGCGGCTTTGTCCGAATGGGTGCCCCTGTCGGCCCCAGCCGGATTGGGTCAAGCGATGCGCTACGCCGTGCTCGATGGCGGCAAGCGCTTGCGCCCCTTGCTGTGTTTGGCGGCAGCACGCGCGCTCTCGGGCGCACCAACTTCGTCAGCTGCCCTGCGTTCGGCCTGTGCGGTAGAGCTGATTCATGCGTATTCGCTGGTGCATGACGACATGCCGTGCATGGACAACGATGTGCTGCGGCGGGGTAAACCCACGGTGCATGTGGCCTTTGGCGAGGCACAGGCATTGCTAGCGGGGGACGCCTTGCAGGCCTTGGCCTTTGAGTTGCTAACGCCTGAAGACGGTAGCGTGGCGCTGCCAGTGCAAGCCCTGCTTTGCCAGGCTTTGGCACGCGCCGCCGGACACCAAGGCATGGCTGGTGGACAGGCCATTGACCTGGCCCATGTGGGTTTGGCCATGGGCGAGGCGGCATTGCGAGACATGCACAAACGCAAAACCGGCGCCATGCTCGAAGTCAGTGTGCACATGGGGGCCTTGAGCGCTGGGGCTGATTCACACACCCTGGTTTTGTTACAGCGCTATGCCCAAGCCATTGGTTTGGCCTTTCAAGTGGTGGATGACATCTTGGATGTGACCGCAGATTCGGCCACCCTGGGCAAAACCGCTGGCAAGGACCAGGCCAATGACAAACCCACTTTTGTCTCTTTGCTGGGGCTTGATGGGGCCAAAGCCCAAACCCAGGTTTTGTGGCAAGAAGCTTTGCAGGCGCTGGACCAGGCCCAGTTGCGCGATGATGGCGCCTTGCGCGTCTTGGCCCAGCGGGTGGTGCAACGCGACCATTGAAGGAAACAACCATGTCCACTTTGCTTCAAACCATTGAGTCGCCCACCGATGTGCGGCGTCTGCCCCGTGCATCATTGACCACGCTGGCCAATGAATTGCGGGCTTTTTTGCTCGACAGCGTATCCAAAACTGGCGGGCATTTGAGCTCCAATTTGGGCACGGTGGAGTTGACGGTGGCCTTGCATTACGTGTTCAACACACCACACGATAGGCTGGTCTGGGACGTGGGTCACCAAACTTACCCGCACAAAATCCTCACCGGCAGGCGCGAGCGCATGTCCACTTTGCGCCAGCTGGGCGGAATCAGTGGGTTTCCCCGTCGCAGTGAAAGCGTGTATGACGCTTTTGGCACAGCCCATTCCTCGACCAGCATTTCAGCCGCTTTGGGCATGGCCATGGCGGCGCAACAAAAAGGCGAAAAGCGCCATGCGGTGGCCATTATTGGCGACGGTGCCATGACCGCGGGCATGGCCTTTGAGGCGCTCAACAATGCGGGCGTGGCTGGCGCCAACTTGTTGGTCATCCTCAATGACAACGACATGTCCATCAGCCCACCGGTGGGTGCGCTCAATCGCTATTTGGCGCAGTTGATGAGTGGGCGTTTTTACGCGGCAGCGAAAGATTTGGGTAAACAAGTGCTCAAAGGCGCGCCCATGCCCTTGTTTGAACTCGCGCGACGCTTTGAAGAGCAGGCCAAACACATCGTCACCCCCACCACCTTGTTTGAAAAGTTTGGCTTCAATTACATCGGCCCGATTGACGGCCACGATCTGGATGCCTTGATTCCCACTTTGGAGAACCTGCGCAACCTCAGTGGCCCGCAGTTCTTGCATGTGGTCACCCGCAAAGGACAAGGTTACGACCTGGCCGAACGCGATCCAGTGGCCTACCATGGCCCCGGCAAGTTCGATCCCAAGGTTGGTTTGACCCCGCCGCCAGTGGCCCCGAAAACCACCTTCACCCAGGTGTTTGGTCAGTGGTTGTGCGACATGGCCGAACAAGACCCCAAATTGGTGGGCATCACGCCAGCCATGCGCGAAGGCTCTGGCATGGTGGAGTTTCACCGCCGTTATCCAGAGCGCTACCACGATGTGGGCATTGCCGAACAACATGCCTTGACCTTTGCCGCTGGCATGGCCTGTGAAGGTCTGCGGCCAGTGGTGGCCATCTACTCCACATTTTTACAGCGTGCCTATGACCAATTGATCCACGATGTGGCGCTGCAAAAACTGCCCATGGTGCTGGCGCTGGACCGAGCGGGCTTGGTCGGTGCGGATGGGGCCACCCATGCCGGTGCCTTTGACATCGCATTTTTACGCTGCGTCCCCAACGTCAGCGTGGCATGCCCGGCAGACGAAAACGAATGCCGCCAACTGCTCACCACCGCCTACCAACAAGACCACACCGTGGCGGTGCGATACCCGCGCGGTGCGGGTGTGGGTGTGGCCATCGCACCGGGCTTGCAGGCGCTGCCATTTGGCAAAGGCGAGTTGCGCCGCCAAGGACATGGTGTGGCGATTTTGGCTTTTGGCACTTTGCTCTACCCCGCCTTGCAAGCGGGAGAGGCCTTGCAGGCCAGCGTGGCCAATATGCGGTGGGCCAAGCCTTTGGACATGGAGTTGCTGCTGGCGATGGCACGCAATCACGAGGCTTTGGTCACGGTGGAGGAGGGTTGCACCCTGGGTGGTGCGGGCTCGGCCGTGATGGAAGCGCTCAACCAAGCGGGCATCGTCAAACCGGTGATGTCCCTGGGCTTGGGTGACTTCTTCACAGAGCACGGCGATCCGGTCCGGTTATTGGCCCAACAAGGTTTGGATGCCAAGGGCATTGAGGCCAGTGTGCGCCAACGATTCGCCGCTTGGGTGGCCCCCGAAGCGCCAACGGAGCCGCTGAAATTGGTCGGCTGAGTTGATGGCAATCCCAGTGAGCTTTTTGGGAGATTCGACAAGACTCGGGTAAACCAGTACCAAGTGTCTTGGATGTGACTACCTACAATTGCATGTTCCGTTGAACTGATTGGTATTCACTTTTTTTCTGGAGACAACACCATGGATCGTCGTTCCGTCATTAAAAACGCCGGCATTGCCAGCATCTTGGCCGCTGGCGTCGCGCCCGCCGTTCACGCACAGGCCGCCTTGCGTTGGCGCCTGACCTCCAGCTTTCCCAAAGCTTTGGATACCTTGTTTGGGGTCAATGACGTGTTTGCGGCCAAAGTCAAAGACATGACCGGCGGCAAGTTTGAGATCACCACCCATGCCGCTGGTGAGATCGTGCCCGCTTTTGGCACCGTGGATGCCACCAAGGACGGCACGGTCGAGATGTCCAATACAGCGCCCTACTACTAC
>RFNL01000212.1 GCA_009927195.1 Betaproteobacteria bacterium
GCAGACAAAGTTGACCGCGTGGCCCTGCATGCGCTGAAAACGCACCCAGATGTCGGCTTGGATGTACTCCATCATGTGCCCAATGTGAAAGTGACCATTGGCATAGGGCAGGGCGGTGGTGACAAATAAGCGGCGCTGGGTCATGGAGATGAAACCTTGGACGAAGGGCGCGATTTTAGGCGCTGACCGTGCATGTGAGGTGGGAAAGAACAGGCCGGTGCCGGCCGCGGGCGCGGCTTGGGTAGACTCTGGCGCTTTGCCAGGAGAGAAACATGTCTTTGAACGATGCCGCCTTGCGCCAAGCAATCAGCACCGTGGTGGACCCCCACACCGGTCAAGATTTTGTGGCCAGCAAAGCCCTCAAAGCCCTGCGCACAGAAGGCCAAGACGTGGTCATCGAGGTAGAGTTGGGCTATCCGGCCAAGCGTTTGTTCCCAGCGTTTCGCCAGCAACTGGTGGCCGCCGTCAAACAAGTTGCAGGTGTGGGCAATGTGTCTGTGCAATTGAGCAGCCGCATTGTGGCCCACGCGGCCCAGCGAGGTGTGCAGTTGTTGCCCCAAGTGAAAAACATCATTGCCGTGGCATCGGGCAAAGGCGGTGTGGGCAAAAGTACCACGGCAGTGAATTTGGCCCTGGCCTTGGCGGCTGAAGGGGCCAGCGTGGGCTTGCTCGATGCCGATATTTACGGCCCCAGCCAGCCCATGATGATGGGCATAGAGGGACGGCCCGAAAGCAGCGATGGCAAAACCATGGATCCGTTGGAAAACCACGGCGTGCAAGTCATGTCGATTGGTTTTTTGGTAGGCAAAGACGAGGCCATGATTTGGCGCGGGCCCATGGCCACCCAGGCCTTGGAGCAGTTGTTGCGCCAAACCAATTGGCGCGATTTGGATTATTTGATCGTTGACATGCCGCCTGGCACGGGTGATATTCAGTTGACCTTGAGCCAACGCGTGCCCATGACCGGTGCAGTCATTGTGACCACGCCGCAAGACATCGCCTTGCTCGACGCCATCAAGGGCATCAAGATGTTTGAAAAAGTTGGCGTGCCCATTTTGGGCATTGTCGAGAACATGGCGGTGCATGTTTGCAGCCAATGCGGTCATGCCGAACACATTTTTGGCCATGAAGGGGGCAAGCGCATGGCCGGTGAATTTGGCATGCCTTACTTGGGTGCCTTGCCGCTGGACTTGAGCATCCGTTTGCAAGCCGACAGTGGCAAGCCCACGGTGGTGTCAGACCCTGACGGAGCAGTGGCCAACGTTTACCAATCGATTGCCCGCCAAGTGGCGGTGGGCATCGCGGCCAAAGCCAAGGATTTTTCAACCAAGTTCCCCACCATCACCGTTTCCAAAGACACTTGAGCGCAGGCAACAGACTCACAGCTTGTTGAATAAAAATCCGCCCAGCAGTCGGTGGTGCGCCCAATCCGACAAGGGGTACCAAGCGGTTTCTGCGCGCAAGTTCCAGGCAATGAAGGCGGCCAGTACCGCGTTGTGTTGCCACATGATGGGACTCAGGTGTTGCGTATAGCCGGCTGAGTCAAGGAAGGCGTCGCGGTGTCCCAGGGTCAGTCCCAAGGTCATGGCCGCTGTCAGGGCCAGCAAATGCCGGCGCAGCCAACTTGCCCATCGCGGCTGGCCTTTGCGGCGCAGGATGATCAGCAGGGCCAGACCCATGCCCTGGGCCAGGTTGAGCAAACCAAAAAAAGATGACAAACCCAGTGCAATCGGTGGGGTGATGGTGTTGCGGTAGGCGTTGTCGAGCAAATCAGGCGAGGCCGACATAGGCAGTGCCGGCGTTTGCGCGCCCCAACCAGAATTCGGTGCTTGAAAGTCTGTCAAGGACGCGCCCAAAGCGGCGGCAGGCAGCAAGGTTTTGATCGATTCGCGCACGCTGATGGCCATCTCGGGTCGACCCAAAGCCTGCCCCTGGAAGGTCAACTGACCCGCTGCGCCCAAATCGGCAATATTGAGCAGATAAATGCTGAGTTTTTTTTCGGCTTCAGGCGCATTGGCCACCAAATGATCGAGCAATATTTTTTGAAAATGCCACATCAAGGTCATGCCCAGCGTAAAGCTCAAGACCAGCGCTTGCCAACGCTGTTTCATGCGCAGGTCAAGCCAGCGCAGTAACAACATGGACAGGCCAAACCCGGCGATCAGGCGGCCCCAAAATTGCAAGCCGTCCAAGTCTTGGTTGGACAACACCCCACCGGTCAACTCAAGCATGCGGTGGTTGAAAGCCAACTCCACCAATGCATAAATCACCAACACCAGCGCGAACCAGATTTGGTCTTGCAAGCGGGCGGCATTGGGGAAAGTGGACGGCGAGAAGAGGGGCATGGGTGGGACATTATCTTTGATGACAATCGGATGTGCTTGGGCCTGCGCCTCGCCCATGGCCAAACCGACTTTTCAGCGGCAGGCGGGCTTTTTCAAGATGATTTGTAAGACCAAACAACGGGTGCGGCCCTGGGCTAAAGTAGCGGGCTCTTGTCGATCTGGCATCGGCATTGACCACCACCCTTGACCCGAAGGAAATCACCTTGAAGCATTGGCCTATATTCGTTCCCATCAATGCCGCAATGCTGTTGGGTTGGGCCTGTCAATCAGCGTGGTTGGCGCCATGGCATGGCTGGTATTTGGGGTCATGATGCTGGCAGTTTTTGCATCGGTTCACCATGCCGAGTTGATCGCGCACCGAATTGGTGAGCCCTTTGGTACCTTGGTACTGGCCCTGGCGGTGACCGTGATCGAAACCGCTTTGATTTTGTCCGTCATGATGACCGATGGTGCAAAAAGCGCTGCCTTGCCCCGGGACACCATTTACTCGGCAGTGATGATCATTTGCAACGGTGTCGTTGGATTCAGTTTGCTGTTGGGCGGCTTGCACCACAAAGAGCAGATGTTTCGCATCGAGGGCACGGGCTCAGGCTTTGCTGCTTTGGTCACTTTGTCCATCTTGGTGTTGATCATGCCGCTGTACACCATCAGCTCGCCAGAGGGCACTTACACCGACCCGCAGTTGATTTTTGTGGCCGTCTCTTCGCTGGCGCTGTGGTTGGTCTTTGTGTTCATCCAGACCATTCGCCACCGGGATTATTTCCTGCCTGGCGTTGGGGAAGAAGACGAATCGGTACATGCCCATCCACCCAGCTCCCAACAGGCTTGGATGAGTTTTGTGCTCATGTTGATTTCGCTGATCAGCGTGGTGGGCTTCGCCAAATTGTTATCACCCTCAATCCAAACCCTGGTCACGATTTACAAAGCCCCTCAGGCCACTGTCGGCATTGTGATCGCCATGATCGTGTTGTTGCCAGAGACCTGGGCGGCCTTGCGCGCAGCCAAGGCCAACCGCTTGCAAACCAGCATGAACCTGGCCATCGGCTCGGCCCTGGCCAGCATTGGGTTGACCATTCCGCTGGTGGTGGTGTTTTGCGTGCTCTTTCACCGTGACCTGATGTTGGGCCTGGAAATGAAAGACGTGGTTTTGTTGTGCCTGACGTTTTTGGTCGGCTCCATCACCCTGGCTTCAGGACGGACCAATGTGATGCAAGGGGCCATTCACCTGGTTTTGTTTGGCGCATTTTTGTTTTTAACCCTGGTGCCCTGAGCCGATGTGGTGCCCGGGTGCGTGTCCGCTCAAAGTGCGGCCACCAAATAGCTTTGAAACACGCCCACGTGCACAAAGGCCGCATCGGCCGCATCGGGCCATAAATCGGTGCTTTTGAAGCGCACATCAAAAGTGGGTTCGTCCTCAGCGTAAACGCCGTGGGCATGGGCATCTGGAAAAGGGTAGGCCGGTGAAATGTGCACCACCACGCCGGTTTTGCCGCGGATGTAGCCGGGCAGGCGCACATGACCTCCCACATGCCCGTTGCGAACCTGCACCCGCTGGCCCAATGTGAAGTCGGTTCTGTCCGCCGCATTGCTGCGCCCTGGCCCCAAGGGGTTCGCCAAAGGAAATGCACCGCCTGCGCGCTGTTCCAAGTCTTGCAGGCTGACCACCCCTTTTTCCACGCACAAAGTGGCCAAGCTGGTGAGGGTTCTTTCGTAATAGCCCGCGTTCATGTAGTGGCGCGGGTCCATGCGTTCAATGGCATGGCGGTATTCATCCATGTTGAAGATGCCTGCGCGCACCGCCACCCCATACAAGGCATTGATGCGTTTCTCCCAGTCTTCATGGAACACCGCCGCATCCGGGCGGTACCGCACCGGCCCAAAGCCTTGTTTGCCGCCGAGGTCGTGCACACCGTCCATGGGCTTACAACCGGGCCACGCCAATCATGGCGTCTTTGGTCACGATGCGGGCCAACTCAGCGGGGCTCCATTCCTGGGTGTGGGCGGGTCGGTGCGGCAACACCATGTACCGGGTGTCGGCGGTGGTGTCCCACACGCGCAACTCCATGTCGCTGGGCAGGTCCAGCCCCATTTCGCGCAACACCGTGCGCGATTCGCGCACGATGCGGGCCCGGTAGGCCAAGTCCTTGTACCAGTCGGGCGGCAGGCCTATTACGGTGTACGCCGTGCACGAGCACAGGGTGCAGCAAATCACGTTGTGCAGGGATGCGGTGTTTTCCAGCACCACCAAGTGGCGGTGGTGGGCGGGCAATTCGATGCCCAACTCGGCCACGGCGGCTTTGCCATTGGCCAGCAAACGCGCGCGGTAAGCCGCATCTGTCCAGGCCTTGGCCACCACCTGGGCACCCCGCTCGGGCAACCACACTGCCTCGGCGTTGTGCACGCCTTGGGCAATGCCAGCGCTGGCTGGCAGGCCATGGTCTTGCAAGGCCGCTTCAATGGCCGCTGCGCGTTGCGCCAGGGGCGCAACCGGGTTGGGGCTGGCGGCTTGGCACACATCGACCCACAGCCCTTGGGTGACTTGGGCCAGCAAGTCCACCGAAATGCGCACCGCGCTGTTGACAGAGCCTGCCGCTGGCAGCACCTCGCCATAGGCTTTCAGCGACACATCCAGGTAAATCGGCAAGGGATGAGCCAACCCAAATGGACACACGCCCCCCACCGGATGGCCGGTGATCTCGGCCACCACATCGGTGGCCAGCATCTTGCCTTTGCCCAAAGCGGTTTTGAACTTGGAGTTGTCGATGCGGGCATCGCCGCGCGCCACCAGCAAAACCTGTCGCCCATCGGCCAATTGAAAGGCCAGTGTTTTGGCAATCCGGCCGGGTTCCACCCCATGGGCGGCTGCGGCCAGGGCCACGGTGGCGGTGTTGGCCTCGGTTTCCAAAATGGGCACATCCAGCGCCAAGTTGGCAAAAAATGCTTTGACGGAGTTCAGGCCCATGCCCATCGTCCTTGGTGTTGGGGGGGATGTGATGATAGCCAGGGCTGTCCACATCTGGGCGTCTGTGTGGAACAGGTAGCATCCCGTGTCATATGACCGATGTTTCCCTGGGTTCACCCGATCAATTGCGCGACAGCGCCAGGCGCGCGCGCAAGCAGGCCAAGGGCCGCGTGCCCGATGCGCGGGCCTTGGCCCAAGTGCAGGCCTTGTTGGGTGCACGGCCCCGTGACGGCCACCGGCGCGACTTGCTGATCGAACACCTGCATGCTTTGCAAGACACCCATGGTGCTTTGCACAAGGCGCACTTGGTGGCCTTGGCGCATGAAATGCAAATGGGCATGGCCCAGGTGTATGAGGTGGCGAGTTTCTACCACCACTTCCACATTTTGGAGGACGGTCAAGCACCGCCCTTACTCACCGTGCGGGTGTGTGAAGGCCTCTCGTGCAGCCTGGCGGGTGCCCCATCCTTGCTGGCGCAGTTGCAGGCCAATGCGGCCGCTGGTGTTCGCGTGGTGCCTGCGCCTTGTGTGGGGCGCTGCGAAAGCGCACCCGTGGCGGTGGTGCACCAGCGGGCCGTCACCCAGGCCACGGTGGACAAAGTGAACGACTGTTTGGCTGAGGGCCGTTCGGCCCAAGCTTCTTCATCTGCCGATGCGGTCATGCCAGCGGCTTGGCCGGTGGCACCCAGCGCTTGGCGCGAACCGCTCCATCCCCAGTGGGTGGATTTTGCGGCTTACCGTTTGGCAGGCGGCTACCAGTGTTTGGTGGATGTGGTGAGCGATCGCCTGCCAGCGTCCGCGGTGTTGCAAACCGTGGAGGACTCGGGCCTGCGCGGTTTGGGCGGCGCCGGTTTTCCCATGGGCCGCAAATGGCGCATCGTGCGCGATCGGCCTGGGCCGCGCCTGATGGCGGTGAACATCGACGAGGGCGAGCCTGGTACCTTCAAAGACCGCAATTACCTCGAACGTGATCCGCACCGGTTTTTGGAAGGCATGCTGATCGCCGCCCATGTGGTGGGTTGTGAGCGCATTTACATTTATTTGCGAGACGAGTACCACGGTTGTCGCGCCACATTGGCCCAGGCCCTGGCCCAATTGCAAGCGCAAGCGCCGTGTCCCTTACCCCGCATCGAATTGCGGCGGGGCGCGGGGGCCTACATCTGCGGCGAAGAATCCGCCATGCTCGAGAGCATCGAAGGCCGGCGCGGCGAACCCCGCTTGCGCCCGCCCTACATTGCCGAGAAAGGCCTGTGGGGCTTGCCCACCTTGGCGCACAACTTTGAAACCCTGTATTGGGTGCGCGACATCGTCGAAAAAGGGGCAGGGCACTTCCAGCAACAGGGGCGGCGCGGCCGCCAGGGTTGGCGCTCTTTCAGCGTGAGCGGTCGGGTGCGCCAGCCCGGTGTCAAGCTCGCCCCGGCGGGCATCACCTTGCGCGAGTTGATCGACGAGCACTGCGGTGGCATGGCCCCAGGCCACGATTTGTATGCTTATTTGCCCGGCGGTGCTTCGGGCGGCATCTTGCCAGCCCGTTTGGCCGATGAGCCGTTGGACTTTGATACCTTGCAAGCCCATGGTTGCTTCATTGGTTCGGCAGCGATTGTGGTGTTGGGGCATCAAGACCGGGCCCGCGATGCCGCCTTGAATGTGATGCGGTTTTTCGCCGATGAAAGCTGTGGCCAATGCACACCGTGTCGGGTGGGCACGGCCAAAGCCGCCGCCTTGATGCAAGCGACCCACTGGGACACCACCACGTTGCAAGACCTGGCCCAGGTGATGGGCGACGCCTCCATTTGTGGCCTGGGTCAAGCCGCGGCCAACCCCATTCAATGTGTGGTGCGCTACTTTCCCCATGAACTGCAGGCCCCTGACCCCACCCACCCATGAAGCA
>RFNL01000452.1 GCA_009927195.1 Betaproteobacteria bacterium
AGGGGGCACGTAAGGACACTTGGTCAGGTAGCACAAATCACACAAATAACATTGGTCGACCACTTTCCAGTAATCTTTTTTGTCAACCCCATCCATTTCCATGGTCGGGCTTTCATCGACCAAATCAAACAAGGTGGGGAAAGAGCTGCACAAACTCACACAACGGCGACATCCATGGCAGATGTCAAAGATCCGCTCCATCTCGGAGAAGCAGGCCTCTTCGTTGTAAAAGTCAGGATTGAGCCAATCCAAAGGATGGCGTGTGGGTGCTTCAAGGCTGCCTTCGCGGGCCATGGTGTTTTCCTTCAAACGGCGGGGAGGTGAGAAAGAAATCTTCTCTGGTTGAATCAGAACTCAGAGAGGGACGCTGGCCATGCGAAGCCAGCGCCCTACCCTCAATGCTGATGCAAGTTCAATCGACCAATTCGGCCAAAGCCTTGGCATAGCGGTTGGCGTGGGAGCGCTCCGCTTTGGCCAGGGTTTCAAACCAATCGGCAATTTCGTCGTGGCCTTCTTCACGCGCGGTCTTGGCCATGCCAGGGTACATGTCGGTGTACTCGTGGGTTTCACCGGCCACAGCGGCTTTCAGGTTGTCGCGGGTGGCGCCAATGGGCAAGCCCGTGGCGGGGTCACCGCACTGCTCCAACCACTCGAGGTGGCCGTGGGCATGACCCGTCTCACCTTCTGCGGTCGAGCGAAAAAGCGCTGCCACATCATTTTGTCCTTCAACGTCAGCTTTGTTTGCGAAATACAAATAACGGCGATTGGCCTGGGACTCGCCTGCGAAAGCGGCCTTGAGGTTTTCTTCCGTCTTGGAGCCTTTGAGTGCTGCCATGAGAATTCTCCTTGGGTGGTTAATACCTTCGGCACAGCATGCGCCGAAGGATTCAAAGGGTACAAGGATTGGCGATAGCCCGTCTAATGGGTTGTTTCAATCCCTTAGATTAACTTTGTCTATTGACACAAGCATGAAAATCAGAATTATTTATGTCAAACCGCTTGCCCAGCAAGGATTTGATCCAACGATGGTATGGATTAGGATGTTTCACCTTGAACGATGCCCCACCGAGGAGACACCATGTCTACGGCCACCACCACGCCCATGCAGGCCGCCGATTTGCCCGCGCCTGCACCCATCCATCAATTGCACCATTTTGCGTATCGCGCCAAGGATGCAGAGGAAACACGCCGTTTCTACGAGGACATCCTGGGACTGCCCCTCTACCACATCATCCAAAGCGATCATGTGCCCAGCACCGGGGAGTTTTGCCCTTACACGCATATTTTTTTCCGCTTGCAAGATGGCTCCTTCATTGCCTTCTTTGATCTCGGAGATGACGTCGGCGCAGCGCCTTCACCCAACACCCCCCCATGGGTCAATCACATCGCATTTCGGGTCAGCCAAGTCAGTGACCTGGAGGCCACCATGGCGCGCCTCAAAGCCCACGGTGTGGATGTGATTGGCATCACGGATCACCACATTTTCAAAAGCATTTACTTTTTTGACCCCAATGGCATCCGACTGGAGTTGACAGCCCAGTTGGCCGATGAGTTTCAAATGATGCAAGAAAGCACCACCGCCCATGCCAGACTGAACGCGTGGAATGCCCGCAAATCCCAGTGGCGTGCCGAACGCGCCAACGGCCAAGCCGTTGCGGCCCTCAAACCACCGCCAAGCGTCCGGCCCGACTTCAACCGAACCACCTTCTCATGACCCAGCCTGCTTCCATGCCCCCTGTGGCCCACACCAATGGCTACGAATTCACACAAGGCACAGGGTATGCGCTGCCGCAATACCCTTTTGTGCCACCCCCCGAGCTGAAAGCGACCCATTGGGTGCGTCACCCAGTGGTGGTGGTGGGTGCGGGCATCACTGGACTGACCTGGCATGCAGCTTGGCCCAACTGGGCGTGCCCACCGTGGTGCTCGACGAGGACAACACCGTGGGTGTCAAGGGTGCCTCGTCACGTGGCATTTGCTACACCCAAAAATCATTGGAAATTTTTCAACGTTTGGGCATTTACGAACGCATCAAAGCCAAAGGCATTGAGTGGAGCGTGGGCCGCACCTTTGCCGGCCATGATGAGGTTTTCTCTTTCGACTTGAGCCAGCAAAGCCAATTCAATTTGAGCCAACAACCCCCGTTCATCAATATCCAGCAGTTCTACATCGAAGGCTATTTGGTGGAACGCATCCATGAAATCCAATCCACCCACACCCCTGTGGATTTGCGCTGGATGTCGCGGGTGGTGGGTTTTTCACAAAACGACGCATGCGCCACCTTGGAGGTGCAAACCCCTGCGGGCAACTACCACATAGAGGCCGAGCATGTGATCGATGCCACCGGCTCACACACCCCTTTTCACGCTTGGTGCCAGACCAGCATGGATGCCAAACGGGGTGACGACCGCTGGTGCATTGCCGATGTGCGCTTTCAAAACACCCCGCCCACCGAGCGCCACACTTGGATTGAAGCCCCCTTCAACGAAAACCGGGCCGTGTGGCAGCATTTGATGGGCGACCAAGTCTGGCGCATCGACTACCAAATGGCACCCCACACCGACCCCGCTTACGCAAGCCGGGAAGACGTGGTGCGCGAGCGCTTGCAACGCCAGTTCGGACCGGATGTGGCCTGTGAAATTGTGTGGGTGGGGCCCTATGCCTACAAGTCCCAATGTCTGCACCAATTGCGTTCTGGACGGGTTTTTTTCGCGGGCGACACCGCCAAAGTGGTCAGCCCTTTTGGTGCGCGCGGGGGCAACACGGGG
>RFNL01000089.1 GCA_009927195.1 Betaproteobacteria bacterium
GACCTCCAGGGTCATGAGGCTGTCTGGGGTGATGTGTCCGGTCAGTTGCATGGTTGACTTTCAAACAAATGTAATGTGTTGCGCTTCACTTCAGCCCGTAGGCTTTGGCCACCAAACTGATGGGATGCTGCAGTTCGGGCACGGCTTGGCCGCTGGCTTCAAAACCTTGGGCAATGTGGTGGCCCCCAAGCGGGCAGTCCGAGCTGATGTAGTCGGGTCTGCTGCCGTCCTTCATGGAGGCCATGGATTTCACCACCGGCTTGCCAATTTTCATGGCGTTTGCGTGGGTGGCCTTTTTGACCCCGTAGGTGCCGGCATGGCCAGAGCAACGCTCAATGGTGTTGATGGTCGTATCAGGGACCAACTTGAGCATTTCTTCGGTTTTTTTACCGATGTTTTGCACGCGACCATGGCAAGGAATTTGGTAGCTGATATTGCCCAGGCTTTGGGGAAATTCTGTTTTGAGCAGGCCATCGCGCTTGCGCGCCATCAGGTACTCAAACGGGTCCCACATGTGTGCTTTGACCAATTGGGTGTCTGGGTCATCGGGGTACATCAATGGCAGCTCTTGCTTGAACATCAGGGTGCATGAGGGGACAGCGCTCAAAATGGCATAGCCGTCTTGGGCATATTTCGCCAGGATGGGGATGTTGACCTTTTTGTTGGCGTCGACCGACTGCAGGTCGCCCAACTCCAGTTTGGGCATGCCACAACATTTCTCCTTGGACACCAACTCATAGGGAATGTGGTTGTGATCCAAAATTTTCAGCAAGTCCATGCCGATGCCAGGTTCGTTGTAGTTGACGTAGCAGGTGGCATAAATCACCACCTTGCCAGGCGTTTTTTCACCATTCACCACTTGCTTGGATTTGGCTTTGGGCGCTGTGGGGCGAAATTTTTTCTCAGCCAGCGCGGGCAACCAGGCATTTTGGTCCACGCCCAAGGCGGACTCCATGACCGAGCGAGCGGCCTTGGTTTTGTTGATCGCATTCACCGCTTGCACCACGATGGGAATACCGGCAAATTGACCATGGACGTCGGTGGAGGCCAGGAACTTTTCGCCCACGCCGACACCGCCCTTGTTGAACTTGATGGCCTTGGCCCGCAGCATGGTGTGGGGAAAGTCCAGGTTCCACTCGTG
>RFNL01000413.1 GCA_009927195.1 Betaproteobacteria bacterium
TATTTCAAGATTGCAAAAACGGGCAGTACAAAGTCATCGGTTTTTTTGCCAAGCGGGCGCGCGGTTTGATGGCGCGCTACGCCATCCAACACCAAGTCAAAACGCCACAAGACCTGCAAGGCTTCAAGGCGCAGGGTTATGCATTTGCACCCGAGGTTTCGCGACCAGACTGCCTGGTGTTTCGCCGCTCGACCAGTGAGTAACCGCCGGTTCTGCCTGCATGCGCATCAGTGCCAACCAAATTGAGATAGAGCTCGAAGACAGCGGCGAGCCCCAACAGCCAGCTGTCTTGCTCATCATGGGCATGGGCATGCAATTGATTTCATGGCCACCCGGCTTGTTGCGCGCCCTGCACCAGGCGGGTTTCAGGGTCATTCGTTTTGACAACCGCGATGCCGGTCTGTCCTCGCATTTCGACCATGCTGGCGTTCCCAATGTGTTGTGGCAAGGGTTTAAAACCCACTTTGGCTTGCCTTCGCAGCCCGCATACGGTGTGCTGGACATGGCCAAAGATGCATTGGGGGTGATGGACGCATTGCAACTGAAACGAGCCCATGTGATGGGCATCAGCATGGGTGGAATGATTGCCCAACGGCTGGCTCTGCTAGCGCCTCACCGGGTGGCCAGTCTGTGCAGCATCATGAGCAGCAGTGGCGCACCTGACTTGCCCTTGCCCGATGCCAAAGTGTTGCAGATGTTGTTGGGAAAGCCAACCCGTCCTGGCCTGCCAGCGGCGATTGACCACACGGTTGAGTTTTTGATGGCTGTGTCCAGCCCTGCATTTCCCCCGGATGTGGGCCTGCTCAGAGCATTGGTCACGACCAGCATGCAGCGCAGTTACCGGCCCGATGGCATTGCACGCCAAATGCATGCGGTGATGACCGATACCGAACGGGCCAATCTGTTGCGCCAAATCACCGCACCCACTTTGGTGATACACGGCAAGGCCGATCCATTGGTGCCTTATGCATGCGGTGAAGATACGGCGCGGCGAATTCCAGGGGCTCGTTTGCTGGGGGTGGATGGCATGGGCCATGACCTACCGCCGCCCGTGGTCCAATCCATCATCGCTGCCTTTATCCCCTTTTTGCATGAACATCCCTGAAAAATCCCAGTTGGGCAAAGTGTCTGCTTATGTGGATCGGTACACCCCGGATTTGCTCTATCCCATCAGCCGATCCACCCAGCGCCGCAGCATCGGGGTGGTCGACCAGCCAGTTTTTTTAGGGGCCGATTTGTGGACCGCTTATGAGTTGAGTTGGCTCAATATGCGCGGCAAACCTCAAATTGCCCTGGCCCGCCTGGTGGTGCCTTGTGAGAGCACGCATTTGGTGGAGAGCAAATCGGTAAAGCTCTACCTCAACAGCTTTAACAATTCACGTTTTACCGATGCCAAAGAAGTGCAGGCCCATTTGCAAAACGACTTGAGTCAAGCGGTTTGGCAGGGCGGGCCTGTTCGTGCCAGCGTGGGTGTGAGCTTGATCTTGCCCGAGCAGTTTGACCGCGAGCCCATCCAAGAATTGGACGGACTGAGCCTTGACCGCTTGAACATCGATTGCGATCGCTATCAACCCGCCCCCGAATTGCTGCGCAGTGCCGATCATGAAAATCCAGTCACCGAAACCCTGACCAGCAACCTGCTCAAAAGCAATTGCTTGGTCACGGGGCAACCCGATTGGGGCAGTGTGCGCATCAGCTACAGCGGCCCCCAAATGGATCAAGGTGGCTTGCTGCAATACCTGGTGAGTTTTCGCAACCACAACGAGTTCCATGAGCATTGTGTTGAACGCATCTTCATGGACATATGGACCCATTGCAAGCCATCGCGTTTGAGTGTGTATGCGCGCTACACCCGTCGGGGCGGTGTGGACATCAACCCGTGGCGCAGCAGCCATCCGGGCGTTTTGCCTGTCTCGGTGCGCACAGCACGCCAGTAGTGCCGTTCATCCGGTGGTCTTACCCATCGTGTGGAGCGCCACCCCAAAGTGCACCAGCTCCTGGGCCCTTACAATGGCTTTTGACAAATCCC
>RFNL01000245.1 GCA_009927195.1 Betaproteobacteria bacterium
GCGGCCATGTTTGCCCATGACATGTTGCAAGCCGGCAGCCATGATGTGCTGATCGCCGGTGGCATGGAGAGCATGACCAATGCCCCCTACCTGATGCTCAAAGGCCGTGCCGGTTACCGCATGGGCCATGACCGCATTTACGACCACATGATGCTCGATGGCTTGGAAGATGCCTACCAACCCGGGCGCAGCATGGGCACCTTTGGCGAAGACTGCGCGGCCAAATACCAATTCAGCCGCGCCCAGCAAGACCACTTTGCCACCAGCAGCGTCGAGCGGGCCAAAGCCGCCACCGCATCAGGCGCTTTCGCCACCGAAATCGCAGCCGTCACCGTCAAGGACCGCAGCGGTGAGCGGTTGATCACCATCGATGAAGGCCCGGGCAGGGTCAAGCTCGACAAGATCAGCAGCCTCAAACCCGCATTCCAAAAAGACGGCACGATCACGGCTGCCTCCAGTTCCTCCATCAACGATGGTGCCGCCGCCATGGTGCTCATGCGCGAGGCCACTGCCAAACAACTCGGTTGCAAGCCTTTGGCCCGTATCGTCAGCCATGCCACCCATGCCCAGGCGCCGGAGTGGTTTTCCACCGCACCTGTGGGGGCCAGTCAAAAGGCGCTGGACAAGGCCGGTTGGCAAGTGGCCGATGTGGACCTGTGGGAGGTCAACGAAGCCTTTGCCGTTGTGCCCATGGCCTTGATGCACGAGTTGAAGGTGCCGCACGATAAAGTCAATGTGCATGGCGGCGCCTGTGCACTGGGCCACCCGATTGGCGCCTCTGGCGCGCGCATCATGGTCACTTTGCTGCATGCTTTGCAAACCAAGGGCTTGCGCCGCGGCTTGGCCACCTTGTGCATCGGGGGAGGTGAAGGCACGGCCATGACCTTGGAGCTGTGCTGATGCAAAGTTCGATACCCTTGCAGGGTTCATTACAGAGGCCCCGTTTCATTTGATCGCTCCAAAGGCTTTGCATGTCTGCACTTGTCTCCACCTTGTCCACCCGCTCAGCTGACTTTCAAGCCAATGCACAGGCCATGCAAGCTGCCGTGGCCGATTTGCGGGTGCAGTTGCACGCCAGCGCGCAGGGGGGTGGTGAGGCGGCGCGGGCCAAGCAACTCGCCCGCGGCAAGCTGCCCCCGCGTGAGCGCGTGGCCTTGCTGCTCGACCCGGGCACACCTTTCTTGGAACTCAGCCCTTTGGCCGCCCACGGCTTGTACAACGGCGACGCCCCTTGTGCCGGTGTGATCGCTGGCATAGGCCGGGTCAGCGGCGTTGACTGCATGGTGGTGTGCAACGACGCCACGGTCAAGGGCGGCACCTACTACCCGATGACGGTGAAGAAGCATTTGCGGGCGCAAGAAATCGCCCAGCAAAACCACCTGCCCTGCATCTACCTGGTGGACTCGGGCGGGGCCAATTTGCCCAACCAAGACGATGTGTTCCCCGACAAAGAGCACTTTGGCCGCATTTTTTACAACCAGGCCAACATGAGCGCCCAGGGCATCGCGCAAATCGCGGTGGTCATGGGCAGTTGCACCGCCGGTGGCGCTTATGTGCCGGCGATGAGCGACGAGACCATCATCGTGAAAAACCAGGGCACCATCTTCTTGGGTGGCCCGCCCTTGGTGAAAGCGGCGATTGGCGAAATCGTGTCGGCCGAAGACTTGGGTGGCGGTGATGTGCACACCCGTTTGTCCGGTGTGGCTGATCATTTGGCCGACAACGACGCCCATGCCATCGCCTTGGCGCGCGAAGCGGTGTCACGCTTGAACCGCCGCAAGCAGGTGCAGTTGGCGCTTCAAGCGGCCCGTGCGCCTTTGTACGACGTGCAGGAATTGCACGGCGTCATCCCCACCGACACCAAAAAGCCGTACGACGTGCGCGAGATCATCGCCCGCATCGTCGACGGCAGCGAGTTGCACGAGTTCAAGCAGCGTTTTGGCAGCACCTTGGTGTGTGGCTTTGCCCATGTGGAAGGCATGCCCGTGGGCATCGTCGCCAACAACGGCGTGTTGTTTTCCGAGTCGGCGCAAAAAGGCGCGCACTTCATCGAGCTGTGTTGCCAGCGCAAAATCCCATTGGTGTTTTTGCAAAACATCACCGGCTTCATGGTCGGGCGCAAGTATGAAAACGAAGGCATCGCCCGCCACGGTGCCAAGATGGTGACCGCCGTGGCGACAGCCCAGGTGCCCAAGTTCACCTTCATCATTGGCGGCAGTTATGGCGCAGGCAACTATGGCATGTGTGGCCGCGCTTTCAACCCCCGTTTTTTGTGGATGTGGCCCAATGCGCGCATTTGCGTCATGGGCGGCGAACAAGCCGCCAGCGTCTTGGCCACGGTGCGCCGCGATGGCATCGAGGCCAAAGGCGGCAGCTGGAGTGCCGCAGAAGAGGCCGCCTTCAAGCAGCCTTTGCTCGACCAATTCGCCCACCAATCTCACCCCTATTACGCCAGCGCCCGCTTGTGGGACGACGGCGTCATCGACCCCGCTGACACCCGAAGGGTGCTGGCTTTGGGCCTTTCCGCGGCGCTGAACGCGCCCATTCCCGAAACACGCTTTGGCGTGTTCCGCATGTAATGTGTATGATTAGTCATTTCTATACACATTGAGGAGGCGGGTCATGCGAACCAATATTGATATCAATGACGACTTGATGGCTGCTGCCATGGCCGCAGGCGGCTTCAAAACCAAGCGCGAGGCGGTGGAAGAGGGCTTGCGTTTGGTCAGCCGCCGAAAAGTTTATGACGGCTTGCTCGCCATGCGCGGTCAGTTGCAATGGGACGATTCGAATGCGGGCTGGGCAGGCGCTGGTGGACAACAAGTCACTGTGCAAGAGTCCAAGTCCGCCTATCAAAGCAAGCCCTCAACCCGTGGTCGCGGCGCATCCAAATGATCTTGGTGGACAGCAGCGTCTGGATTGACTTTTTTCGCGGCCAGCGCAGTGCGGCCTGCGAGGCGCTGGCGCGGTGCCTGGGCGACGCCAGCTTGGAGGTCGGTATGCCTGACTTGGTGTTGTTCGAGGTGATGCGCGGGTTTCGCGAAAACCGCGCCATGCACGAGGCGCAAGACTTGCTCAGGGCGCTGCCTCAAGTCGAGATTGGGGGCTCTGAGCAGGCGCTCAAAGCCGCAGCGCGTTACCGTCAACTGCGTTCACAAGGGCGTACCGTGAGGAGCCCCATCGATGTGCTTTTGGCCAGCTATTGCATGGACCAAGGACACGTGCTGCTGCACAACGATGCCGACTTTGAATCGCTGCAAATCCTTGGAGGCCTGGACACATGGCCGCATTAAATTTTTAAATCAACTCACAAAGCCACTCGCATGAACCACATCTACCACCTGCCCGAACACCAAACCCTGCGCGACCAAATGCAGCGCTTCTTGGAGCGCGAAGTCGAGCCCTATGGCTTGGAGTGGGAAAAGGCCGGCAAAGTGCCCCGCGAGGTGCTGCGCAAAATGGGCCAAGCCGGTTTCTTTGGCCTGATGTACGAGAGCGAGTACGGCGGTGCCGAGGCCGATGCCCTGACCAATTTGGTGTTTGCAGAGGCTTTGTCGCAGTCCACGTTTGCAGGCTTCATCGTCAGTGTGCTGGTGCACACCGACATGGCTTCTCCCCATTTGCACCATGCGGGTACCCCCGCGCAAAAAGCCAAGTACATGCCCAGCA
>RFNL01000086.1 GCA_009927195.1 Betaproteobacteria bacterium
CGGCCGAGCGGGTGTCCAATTTGGCGACGATCTCTTCCAGGCTCATGCGGCCAGCGCCAAACACCTGGTCGTTCAGATAGACCATGGGCACGGCCATGACCTGGCGTGCATCGACCTCGGCCTGGTTCAGGGCACCATCGATCACCGTGGTTTCCATCAAGGGGTTGTAAATGGCCATCAAGCTGGCCGCTTGCACCACATCCGGGCAGTTGTGGCAGGACAAAGACATGTAGACCTCGAACTTCATGGGCTGGTCCAAGGCTTTGATCTGTTCGATCACCTCGGGGGCCACTTTGGGCGGGTGTCCGCCGGTCCACAACAAGGCCAGCACCAAAGACGTGAATTCATGGCCCAAAGGAATGGCGGCAAAGCGAACGCCACGGGTTTCACCGGCTTTGGCCAACACAAACGAGGGCACTCGCGCATCGTTGCCGCTGTCGTCAAAGCTGACTTTGTCGGACAGCTCGGCGATTTCCTGCAACAACTCACGCAACTCGGCGCTGTGGGCGCTGTTGTCGAGGCTGGCGATCAAGCGGATGGGGTTGCGCAAGTTTTGCAAATAGGCTTGCAACTGGGTTTTCATGGCAGTGTCGAGCATGCTGGACTCCTATGGGTAATGGATGCGGTGGATCGGCGAAGCGGCCACAAGGCTTCTGCCAAAAGGGGCGCACAGCGCACGCCCCTATGAGCAGAGCACCTGATCAGATCTTGCCGACGAGGTCCAGCGATGGGGTCAGGGTTTTGGCGCCTTCATTCCACTTGGCCGGGCACACCTGGCCGGGGTTGGCGGCGGTGTACTGGGCGGCTTTGAGCTTGCGCAGGGTTTCCTTGACATCGCGTGCGATTTCATTGGAGTGCACTTCGGCGGTCTTGATGATGCCTTCGGGGTTGATGACAAAGGTGCCGCGCAAAGCCAAGCCCTCTTCTTCAATGTGCACGCCAAAAGCGCGGGTCAGTTGGTGGGTGGGGTCGCCAATCAGGGGAAACTTGGCCTTGCCCACCGCGGGGGAGGTCTCGTGCCAGACCTTGTGGGAAAAGTGGGTGTCGGTGGTCACGATGTACACCTCGGCACCGGCCTTTTGGAAT